>JAUZEX010000934.1 GCA_030838815.1 Actinomycetota bacterium | reverse complement strand
AAGAGGACGGCCAGTAACCCCGGCCGGCGCTCGAGCTTCTCCAGGGCGTGGTGCAGCCGGTCGGCGAACAGAACCCGGTTCGGGAGGTCGGTGAGGGGATCGTGGAGCGCCTGGTAGGAGAGCTGGTCGCGATGGGAGCGCAGCGCCTCCCGGGCGCCGTCGAGGGACACGGCCGCCCGGGCCGCCTCGTCGAGGATCGTGTTGAAGCTGACGGCCATCGCTCCGACCTCGTCGGTGGAGTGGACGTCGACGTGGGTGGTGTCGACCCGGGCCCGGGCGGCGGCGAGGTCGCCGTCGGCGAGGGCCCCCATGGCCCGGGTGAGGTCGGCCAGCGTGCCGGTGGCCAGCTTGTCGGCGGCGGCGGCCACCTGCGTGGCGGCGTGGGCGATCATGCCCGGCAGCACGAGGCCGACGGTGATGGTCACCAGCGCCACGGCCACGAAGATGTCCTGCAGGACGGTTTTCATGGCCGAGTCGCCGGGCCGCACCGACGACACGGCGATCAGGTAGCCGGCGCCGTCAAGGAGGAGGACGGCCACCATGGCCCCGGTCAGCTTCAGGTGCAGCGATCGCTTGACCCGGCGGGGTTGGCCCCGGTTGTCCCTCCACTTCCGCCAGGCGAACGCCGCCGCCCCCGAGTAGGCCAGGGTGAGCCCGAACAGCACGGTGGGCAGGCCGAACTGCTCGAAACCCAGCACCGTCGTCAGGAGCCACACCCCGCCGGAGATCACGCCGAGCACGATCGTGCCCCGGGGGGCCCGGTAGGGCCGGGCCCGGTCGGGTTCGTTGCGCCGCAACAGCCACACGGCCACGCTGGGCAGGGCGATGCCGATCAGGTAGGTGAAGTTGGCCGCGGCGATGACCCACACCGGGTCGCCGCCGAGGAGGAACAGCGTCGCCATCCCCGCCGTCAGCAGGCTGGCCACCCAGGGGGCGTCGGTGCGGGAACGGCGGGCCAGGATACGGGGCAGCAGCCCGTCCTCCGACAGCTGCGACAGCGTCCGGGCGGCGCCGGTGAGGGGCGTCAGCGTCCCGTGGAACATGTTGAGGACCATGAACCAGATGGCCGCCGCCTTGGCCGCGCTGCCGAACACCGGGGCGAACGTGGGGCCGAGCACATGGGCGAGGACGTTGGCCTCGCCGTTGCCCCCGATCGACGTCGGGCCGAGCACACCCAGCCAGACGACGGGCAGCACCAGGAAGTACAGCGTCGCCATCCAGGCGCTGGCGAACATGGCCCGGGGGACGTTCTTCTCCGGGTCGAGCGTCTCCCCGACGTGGCAGGAGGCCGCCTCGAAGGCGGGGGCGGCGAAGCCGATCAGGTACAGGCCGGCCATGGCGCTCGTGATGCCACCGAAGAGGCCCTTGAACGGCGTCTCGAGGTGGAATGACGAGGCCTGCTGCCAGTCGACATGGCCGGTCAGCACCGGCACCACGCCGGACAGGAACGCCAGCGCCGCCGACCCGCAGGCGATGACCACCGCCACCCGGGTGACCCGCTTCATGCCGGCCAGGTTGAGCGCCGTGAAGGTCGCCACGATGATGACGGCCAGGAGCTTCACCGGCATCCACGGCAGGTACCACTGGTGCAGCGCCGAGGCGGACAGGATCGCCGTCAGGCCGCAGGTCGGGACCCAGCCCCACCAGTAGCAGGTGCCGGTCAGGTTGGCGAGGACGGGGCTGTAGGGGCGGAAGGCCTCGGCGCAAGTGGCGGCGATACCGCCGACCCGGTCGGGCCACATCATGATCAGCTCCGTCCACCCCGGCAGCGCGGCCCAGCTGAGCAGCAGGCCGACGACCAGCAGGGGAACGGCGGCGCTGCCCTGGGCGACGAGGAGGGCCGAGATCAGGAACAGGCTCTGGTTGCTGCCGCCCATCCCGAGGGCGGTCGTCCCGATCCAGCCGATGGTGCGCGGGTGCTGGCGCGGCTCCGACGGGTCGCTCATCGGGGGGCGTCCACCGGATCGAGCCTTCCCTTGGTGACCTCGCCCGGGCCGTCGTTCCAGTCCCGCAGCGATTCGCGGTACAGCCCCCGGACCACGGCCAGGAAGTAGATGCCGGCCGGCACCGACAGCCAGTCGATGACCAGACCGTGCCCGTCCTGCTGGTACCGGCCGGCCACGGCGTAGGTGGCCCACACGAGGTGCATCAGGGCGCAGGTCGGGAAGATGACCGACAGGGACAGGCCCGACACCGACCAGCCGCCCATCGAGGGCCGGTTGGCCAGCTGCGTCCGGAGCACGAACCAGCCGACGGCCATGTAGAGGCCGACGAGGATGACGTTGGCCCACACGGCGAAGCCCGGCATGACCCGCGGTCCAGCCGCCAGCACCGCGATACAGGCCGCGCCGAGGCCGACGACGTAGAGCCCGCTGGCCGCGGGGGCGGCCCGCAGCCAGCGGGGGTCACCGGGGACGAAGCGGTCACCCCGCCCCCCGAGGAAGGCTTCGACCCGCAGCCACAGCCACAGCACCCCGACCGGCAGCCCGACCACCACCGCCAGGAGGTCCAACGGGCCGCCGGTGCGGCCGGCGACGGCGACGTGGAGGCCGTGGTCGAGGTGATGCGGGCCACAGGTGAACGCCATGCAGATCCAGGCGGCTCCGAAGTGCGAGAACCCGAACGTCCGCCAGTCCCGCTTCATCTCGATGGCGGTCATCATCCCGTAGCCGGTGTAGGCCACCCCGAGGATGATGTTGGAGGCGGCGACCAGGGCGACGATCACGGGCGGTTGCCTCCGGTCCCTCGGCGGCTGGGGACGCTCGGCGGCCGTACCCGGCCGCCCCGGGGCACACCGATCTGGCGCATGAACTCGCGGATGGAGGAGTCCTCCCCCATCCCCGGCGGCAGGGCGCCGTGGCGGCCGGCCCGCTTGGCCTCCCGGGCCGTGCGGGGCAGGGCGAAGGTGAAGGTCGAGCCAGCCCCCTTGGCGCTGCGGACGGCGACGTGGCCGCCCATCGCCTCCACCAGGGACCGCACGATGTACAGGCCGACGCCGGCGCCGCCGACCTCGGGGCCGCCCGACTCGGAAACGCCGGCCCGGTCGGCCTGCCAGAAGGGTTCGAAGCAGCGGGCCGCCTCGTCGGGCGTCATTCCCACGCCGTAGTCGGCCACGCTGATCCGCACGAAGCGCTTGTCGGCGGCGGCGCTCACCACCACCGGCCGGTGACCGGGGGAGAACTTGAGGGCGTTGGCCAGCAGGTGGTCGAGGACCTTGCGGGCGGCGCCGGCGTCGGCGAAGGCGGCGGCCAGGGTGGGCGGGACGTGGACGACGACGGGGGCGGTGGCCGCCGGCCGCAGGGCCGCTACCCGTTCGGCCACCAGGCCGGCCAGAGCGACGGGCCGCAGCTCCAGGCCGCCCGACGGCCTGGCCGCCATCCAGGAGGCCAGCGCCTCGGGGGCTTGACCGGCGCTCCACAGGTAGCCCTGGGCCCGGTCGCAGCCCAGGGCCCGGAGCACCGTGAGTTGCTCCTCGGTCTCGACTCCTTCGGCGATGACCGACAGGCCGAGCGCATGGCCGAGGTTGATGACGGCGGCGGCGATGGCGTCGGCCGCGCTGTCGCCGCCGAGGCCGCCGACGAAGGCCCGGTCGAGCTTCACGATGTCGACGGGGAAGCGGCGGAGGTAGCCCAGCGACGAGTAGCCGGTGCCGAAGTCGTCGATGGCCAGCCGCACGCCGAGGGCCCGGAGGTCGGAGAGGAGGGCGATGGCCAGGTCGACGTCGTCCATTAGGACGCTCTCGGTGATCTCGAAGCAGAGGCGCCACGGCGCCAGCGCGAACTCGGCCAGGACGCTCTCCACCATCGCCACCAGGGCCGGCTCGCTCAGCTGGCGGGCGGAGAGGTTGACCGACATGACGAGATCGGAACCGCTGCCGGGGCCGCCCTGGTCGAGGATCCGGGTGAGGTCGCGGCAAGCCCGGCGCAACACCCAGGCGCCGAGGGGGACGACGAGACCGGTGTCCTCGGCGACCTGGATGAAGTCCGCCGGTGTGAGCAGGCCGCGGCGGGGATGCTGCCAGCGGACGAGCGCCTCCACCCCGGCCGGCGTCGCCTGCCCGAGGTGCACGATGGGCTGGTACACCACCCGGAGTTGGTCGGACTCGACGGCGACGCGGAGCTCATCGGCGGTCTGGAGGCGGGCCTGGGTCCGCAGGCGGGCCGAGTTGTCGAACACCTCGATGCGGTGCCGGCCCGTCTCCTTGGCCCGGTACATGGCCATGTCGGCGTCGCGCAGCAGGGCGTCGGCGGTCGAGCCGGGCCGGCCGGAGAGGGCGATCCCGATGCTGGCCGAGGAGACGACGTCGTGGCCGTTGCAGACGATCGGCTGGTCGAGGGCGGCGAGCACCCGCTCCGCCACCCGGACGGCGGCCCGGTCGCTCTCGAGGTCCTCGCACAGGACGACGAACTCGTCGCCGCCGAGGCGGCCCACGGTGTCGCTCGGTCGGAGCACCTCGCGGAGCCTGGTGCCGACGGCCAGCAGCGTCTGGTCGCCGACGGCGTGGCCGAACCGGTCGTTGATGACCTTGAACCGGTCGAGGTCGACGAACAGCACGGCCAGGACCCGGTCCCGGCGGTCGAGCCGGCGCAACGCCTGGCCGAGGCGGTCCATGAACAGGGAGCGGTTGGGCAGGCCGGTGAGGGGGTCGTGGAGGGCCAGCTGCGACAGGGCCTCGGCCGCCTCCCGCTGGGCCGTGACGTCCTGGCAGGCGCCGCTCATCTGGACCGGATGGCCGTCGACGCCCCGGACCCGGCCCCGGCACTGCAGCCAGCGGACCGTGCCCTCGGGAAGGACGCAGCGGTGGGCGAAGTCGAACGGCTCCAGGGTCCGCAGGCTGCGCTCCACGGTGGCCTGGACGAGCGCCCGGTCCTCGGGGTGGACGGCGGCCATGTAGCCCTCGAAGGTGCCGGGGAAGGCCTGGGCGGTGAGGCCGAAGATGCGGTACAGCTCGTCGGACCAGCGGACCTGGTCGTCGGCGATGTCCCACTCCCAGATCCCGACCTTGGCCACCGCCTGGGCCTCGCGGAGCTGGTCGCCGGTCGTCCCGAGGGCGGCCCGGAGGTGCTCCCCCTCGGTGACGTCCCGGGCCAGCGTCAGGGTCGCCCGCCGGTGGGCGTAGGAGGCGGCGTCGGACTGGATCTCGACGATGAGGAGGGCCCCGTCCCGGGTGAGGTGCCGGTGGCGGGCCGGGCCGGGCTGGCTCCTCATCCCCCCCGACGGGAGACCGTCGAGCAGCGCCTGGAGGAACGCCGGGCGGTCCTCGGGCGGGAACAGGTCCAGCACGGTCATCGACAGCAGCTCGCGGCGGGACCAGCCGTACTGGCGCACGGCCGCCTCGTTCACCTCGAGGAGCCGCAGCGAATCGGAGTGGTGGACCCACATGGCCAGCGGGTTGGCGTCGAACAGGAGCGAGCAGCCCGAGCCCAGCCCATCCCACGTCGCGGCCGGGACAGGCGGGAAGCCCCCGTCGGTCACGGGGCCGTTGGGCGCGATCTTGGGGATGACCCCTCCAGGACGACGGGCACGCGGCCGGGGACGGCCGGTGTACCGACCCTGTGGGGAATGATCGGTACCGGTATGTGCCGGGCCAATGACCCGGCGGCGTCATTTGCGGCGGTCGTTGGAACTAGTCCCCGGCCGATTCGAGGGGATTGTCCCCGATCTGCGGTAACTCCGTAAGTCAGCGGCGGTAGATGTGGGCGCTGTCCGAGTAGTAGACGGCGTGATCGGGGCCCTCCACGACGTCGAGCTTGCACTCCGCCGGCCCGGCGGCGACGGTGGCATGGGGCGTGGCGGGGGTGAGGATCCGCATACCGCTGTTGAAGGTGCAGAACACGAGGTGGCCGGCCAGTCCGGCGGGGCCGGCGGCGTCGACGAAGGCCGCCCCGGTCGGGACGACGGTGGTCGTCTCGCTGCTCCAGGCCGGCTCGACCTGCCCCGCCCCGCAACCCGTCTCGCCCGGCAGGGGATGGCTGTAGCCGTAGCAGTGGGCCCACTGGTGGCCGGCGCCGGGGGCGACCTTGTCGAAGACGACGTCGAACCCGGTCGGGGGACTCCCGGCGTCACCGGTCGGGCCGTTGCTCGTGACCGCCACCTGGCCGGCGGGCGAGATGGCGAGGCCGAACGGGTTGCGGAAGCCGTAGGCCCAGACCGGGTTGCCGGCCCCGAACGGGTTGTCGGCCGGGACGGTCCCGTCGGCGTTGTAGCGCAGCACCTTGCCCCGGGGGTCATTGGTGTCCTGGGCCGCCGACGCCGTGTGTTCCTCGCCCAGGGTGGCGTAGAGCTTGCCGTCGGGGCCGAAGGCGAGGCGGCCGCCCTTGTGGCAGCAGTCGGCGCCCGAGGGCAGCCGCACCAGGGTGGAGAAGGCGCCGCCAGTGCCGGCGCAGTCGGTCCACCGGACGATCTCCTGGTGGGCCCGGTCAGGGTTCGACACGAAGGCGTAGAGGAAGTGGTCGGCGGCGAAGGTCGGGCTCAGGGCCAGCCCGAGGAGACCCCGCTCGCTGTAGCCGCCGCCCGCCTCGCTGGTGACCGTGGCGACCTTGGCGAACTCCTTCGTGGCGCCGTCCTGGAACACCCGGACGGTGCCCGCCCGTTCGGCGAAGAAGAGCCGCCCATCGGGGGCGAAGGCCAGCGCGGTGGCGAAACCGGCGTCGATCGTGCCCGCCGGCGGAGCCTGGGGCCCCAGCGCGCAGGGCTCGGCGGCGTGGAGCGTCGTCCCGGTGGCGGGGGGCGCGGGGATCCTCGTCGTGGTCGACGACGGCGGCGGCGCCGCGCCGCCCTCGGTCCGATTCGAAGAACTGCCGTTGCAGGCCCCGAGCAGCAGGCCCACGCTCAAGATGAGAACGGTCGGGTGGCGCATGCACCAAGTGTGCCGCGCCCCCCGACCGCCTCAAAGTGCCTGTTCAGAGAGCGTCGGCGCCCGACTCTCCGCTGCGGACCCGCACCAGGCGGTCGACCGAGATGGCCCACACCTTGCCGTCGCCGATCTTGCCCGTCCGGCCCGTCTTCACGATCAGGTCGATGATCTGGTCGACGTCGGCCGTGTCGACGAGGATCTCGATCTTCACCTTGGGGACGAAGGCGACGGTGTACTCGGCGCCCCGGAACACCTCGCTCTTGCCGCCCTGACGGCCGTAGCCCTGGACCTCGCTGGCGGTCATGCCCATGACCCCGGCCGCCCGGAGGGCTTCCTTCACTTCTTCGAGACGGTGGGGCTTGATGACCGCCGTGACCAGATGCACCACTGATCCTCCCCATTTCATTTGATCTCGGGGGATCTCGGGGGCGGAGCCCCCGAGTGTTAACTCGAGGCCGGTTCGGCCTCGGACTGGACGGGCTCCGGCGCTCCGTTCGACACCGCGGAGCCGGAGCTCGGGAAGCTGCTGAAGCTGGATCCCTGCCCGAACTCCATGTGGTAGGCGTGCGTGCCGTGCTCGTGGAGGTCGATGCCCTCCTGCTCGCCCTCGGCCGAGACCCGCAGCGTTCGGGTCAGATCGACGAGGAAGAACAACAGCATCGACACCGCCGAGATCACCACCACGCAGGTCAGGCTCCCGATGAACTGGGCCTTCAGCTGGTCGATACCGCCGCTGTAGAACAGGCCCTTCACCGTTGTCGACGTGTCGATGCCATCAGGGGTCGGGATGCCGAACGCTCCGGTGGCGAACAAGCCCAGGCTGAGCGTGCCCCAGATCCCGGCGAAGCCGTGGACGGCCACGGCCCCGATCGGGTCGTCGATCCGGAGGTGCTCCAGCAGGTCCACGCCCAGCGGCACCACGATTCCGGCCACGGCGCCGATGAGGATGGCGCCGGTGGAGTTGACCCAGTAGCAGGGACAGGTGATGGCCACCAGCCCGCCCAGCAGGCCGTTGCAGGCCATGCCCAGGTCCCACTTTTTGGATCGGGGATAGACCCAGAAGATGGCCGCCATACCGCCGGCGCAGGCCGCCAGCGTGGTGTTGGTGGCCACCCGGCCGATGCCCTCGAGGTCCATGGCCGACAGCGTGGAGCCGGGGTTGAACCCGTACCACCCGAACCACAGGATGATGGCGC
>JAUZEX010000933.1 GCA_030838815.1 Actinomycetota bacterium | reverse complement strand
TTCGAGCGGCCCTTCAGCATGGCGAACCGGAGCGGCCGGCCCGGCAGCGCGGCGGCCAGCGCCGGCAGATCGTCGCGGGTCAGCTGCTCCTGGAGGGCCTTGGTGGCCGTGACGACGACCACCGCCGTGTCGGCGGCGCCGCGGGTGTGGGCCACCGCCGGCGCCAGGTAGGCCAGGCTCTTGCCGATGCCGGTCGGGGCCTCCACCAGCAGGTGCTCGCCGGAGGCGAGGGCGGCGTCGACCGCGGCGCACATCGCCTCCTGCCCCGGGCGGTTCTCGCCGCCGGGCTTGGCCGCGACCACCGCCGCCAGGGTCTCGGCGGCCTGGGTCACGACGACGCCAGCCCGAGGCGGGCGGCGTACAGGGCGGCCTGCGTCCGGTCGGCCAGCCGCAGCTTGGCCAGGATCGAGCTGACGTGGGTCTTGACCGTCTTCTCGGCCACGAATAGCTCCCGGGCGATGGCGGCGTTGGTCATGCCCCGGCCGAGGAGCCCGAGTACCTGCCGCTCCCGGGGCGTGAGCGCGGCGAACCCGGGATCCCCGGCGCGACTCCCGGCCGGGGGAGAGTCCCGGCCGGGGCGGTTGACCTCGGCCAGGACGGTGGCGGTCACGGCCGGGTCCAGCAGTCCCTCGCCCCGGTGCACGGCCCGGATGGCGGCCTCCACGTCGCCGGGGGCGGCGTCCTTCAACAGGTATCCGGCCGCTCCGGCCCGCAGCGCCGGCAGCACCTGGTCGGCGGAGGCGAAGCTGGTCAGGACCAGGATCCGGGCGTGCGGGTCGGCGGCCCGGATGCGGCCGATCGCCTCGAGTCCGTCGACGCCGGGCATGACCAGATCCATGAGGATCACGTCGGGCCGCAGGCGGGCCGCCTCGGCCACCGCCGTTTCGCCGTCACCGGCCTCGCCCACGACCTCGAAGTCGGACCGGGTCCCGAGGAAGGTCCGGAGGCCCTGCCGGACGACGGGGTGGTCATCGACGACCAGCAGCCGGACGGCGGAGCCGGTCACTGGTCCGCCTCCGGCCGCCCCGCCCCGCCTTCATTCGGAACGGCGGCCCGGACGGTGGTCCCCCGACCGGCAGCGGACACGATCTCGAACGTCCCGCCGGCGGCCTCCATCCGCTCCCGCATCGACACCAGGCCGAGCCGGCGGGAGGCGATCGACCGTGCCGCCGGATCGAACCCGACGCCGTCGTCGCCGACCAGGAGCAGCGTGCGGCCACCGGACCGGTCTGGCTCCGCCGCCGCCTCCTCGGCCACGGTCACCGTCACCTTCGAAGCCCCGGCGTGGCGCAGCGCGTTGGACAGCGCCTCCTCCGCCACCCGCCACAGCTCCCGCTCCCCGCCCGCTCCCGGCCGGCCGGCGGCGGGGGGCCGGGCGTCGGTCACCGTCACCGGCACGCCGTGAGCCCGGCTCAACAGCTCGGCGTGCTTGCGGAGGGCGCCCAGGAGGCCGTCGGCCTCCAGCGCCGGCGGCCGCAGCTCGAAGATCAGCGTCCGCAGCTCGACCAGGGCCGAGTCGACCAGGCCCCGGGCCAGGTGGATGGCCTCCACCGTCGGCGCCGGGTCGGGGCCGACGGCGGTGGCGGCCGCCGCCTCCAGCGTGAGGTTGAGCCCGAAGAGCCGCTGCGTGAGGGCGTCGTGGAGATCCCGGGCCAGGCGGCTGCGCTCCTCGGCGATGGAGCGCTCCCGACTGGCCTCGAACAGGCGGGCGTTCTCGATGAGGACGGCGGCGTGGGCGGCCAGGCCCCGCACCAGATCGACGTCGGCCTCGTCGAACCCGCTGTCCTTGTCGGTCAGGTAGAAGGCACCGACGATGTCGCCCTTGAACAGCAGGGGCACGCCGAGGAACGACCGCATCCGGGGATGGGCCTCGGGCCACCACTCGAAGCGGGGGTCGGCCCGGATGTCGTCGGTGCGGTACGGCTCGGGGTCGGTGAGCATGGCCGCCAACAGGCCGTGGGTGCGGGGGAGCGGGCCGATCGCCTCGATCAGCTCGTCGCTCATCCCGGACGTGATGAAGCGATCGAAGCCGGTGCCTTCCTCGTCGGGGATGCCAAGCGCGGCGTAGCGGGCCCCGACGAGATCCCGCACCGCCTGAACCAGCCGTTCCAGGACGGGCTCGAGCGACGGCTCCCCGGCCAGCCCGAGGACGGCCTCGGTGACAACCCGCAGTGCAGCCGATTCATGGGCCGACGATTGATGGGCCGCCGATCGATGGGCGTCCGGATCGTGGGCGTCCGGATCGTGGGCGTCCGAAACCGGCGGGGTGTCACTGCTCGGGCCTCCGACCGGTCGCACCCGGAGATCATCCCCGATCGGAGGGCCCGTCCCGGGGCTACATCTTCTTCAGACGGCGGTACCGGTTGATGTCGGGCATGCTCACCACGACGGCGGCAGCCGCGGCCAGCACGCCGGCTCCGACGACGAGGACGGTCACGAGGCCCAGGGTCTCCATGTCAATCTCCTTTGGGGATGGGACACATCCCGCCAGGAAATCGTAAAGGCCAGGCGGGCTGATCGGGGTGATGCTCCTGAGAGAACGCCGAGGTCAGGCGCTTGACGACACCCCCGGGACGCCCTCTCCGACGCTCGACAGCGCCGTACGCACCACCTCTCCGACAGCCGGAACGACTGCCCGGGCCACCTCCTGGAGGGCGGGCAGGCTGGCGGCCACGATCCCGGCCAGGGCCGGCCCGGCGGCCCGCAGGCTGGCCTCCAGGGCCGGACGGGCGTTGCGCAGGGCGGCCTCGACGGCCGGTCGACTCTGCTCGATGGCCGATTCGACGGCCTTCACGACGTCGTTCCCTGCTCCCCCGAGCCCCAGCCCTTCGATCAGCTCCACGGCCGGCCTCCGATCCCAAGTGCGGCGCGGGAGCGTCGCGGCGAACCCTTCGAGACGGTACCCGTCGTCCGGGGCGCCGGTGTCCCCCGGAGTGGGGATATTGGACGTCCGGTAGGGCTTCGGCTCAGGGATGGCGGCGCCGGGGCCAGCCACGGTCGAGGAAGTGGGCCACGGTCGGTACCTGGCTCCCCACCATCGGCCAGTCGTGCCCGCCGGGAGCGACGGCCAGGGTCGGATGGAGGCCGGCCTGGCGGGCCAGATGGGCGAAGCGGGAAGCCTCACCCTTGATGAGCGGATCGCGCTCGCGGGCGGCGTCGACGAGCAGCACGTGCATCCGCCGTCCGTTGGGCAGCAGACGGTCGGGGCTGTTGGCGCTGGCCCAGCCGGCCTGGCCGCCGCCCATCCGGTCGGGATCGTCGGGGTGGAAGTAGCCGGCGATCGAGACGACCTGGCCGTAGAGCCCGGGGTGGCGCAGGGCGATGTTCATGGCGCCGTAGCCGCCCATCGAGAACCCGGCGATGGCCCGGTGCCGCCGGCCCCGGGGATGGGGGCCCTCCACCGCCCGCACCAGCGTGTCGGTCACGAAGTGCTCGAGCCGTACCCGGCCGTCGACGGAGTCGGCCCACTCGGTGTCGGGGTGGATGGCACTCCCGCCGTCGGGGATGGCGACGACGAACGGACGGTGCCGTCGCCCGAAGGCCTGGTCGAGGAGGGACGGCAACCCGATGCTCTCGGCGTTGCGGTCTCCACCGGGGTAGCCGTGAAGGAAGTACATAACGGGCAGGTCGCCCCGTTCGGCGGCCGGTGGCCGGTAGACCCAGACTTCGCGGACCCGACCGTCGGCGTCCCCCGACGGCAGCTGCAGGATCTCGACCCGGCCGGCGGGGACGGCGTGTGCCGGCCCGCCCCGGGCCGGTGACGACGCCACGGCCGACGATTCGGCCCCTGCCAGCCCGAAGAGCGCGGCGGCAATGAGGACGGTGACGGGCGCCCGCAGCCGGCCGCGACGTCGCACCTGACTGCCCGCTGTGGACGGCGCCCCGGGGGCTGATTCACTCCTCATCGAGAACGCGCGCATACTGTGCCCCACGGTAAGCGGGTCGCATTGTCCGGAGGGTGATCCAGTGCGCGACGAAGGGCCGCCATGCTGATCTCATGGTGGTTTCTTGCCCTGCTCGGCGGCGGAACAGTCGCCTGGCCGGTGGCCGCGCTCGCGCTCGGCATCCGGCGGCGCAGGCGGCGCGGGGCGGGGCGCCCGGTGGTCGGCGGGTGGCGCCTCGGGCTGCGACGCCTCTCCCTGGTCCTGGCCACCGTCACCTTCGCCCTGGCCGCCACCGCCACCGCGGTCAACGACCACTACTCCTACATCCCGAGCTTCCACGCTCTCTTCGGGGACGTCTCGCCCGATCTCGTGAGCCACCCCGTCGCCGCCGTCTCGGCCCGGCCGGCGGGGGAGGCGATGGCGGCGCCGGCCACGATGCCCGACCACGGCACCGTCGAAAAGGTCAAGGTCGACGGCCCCGCTTCAGGCATCGGCGCCCGCGACACCTACGTCTACCTCCCGCCGCAGTACTTCGATCCCGCCCGTCCGGCCGGACGGTTCCCGGTGCTGTACCTCATGCACGGCTCGCCCGGCATCTCCGTGGACTGGATCCGGGGCGGCTGGGTCGACCGGGCCATGGACGACCTCCTCTCCCGGCATGAGATCGCCCCCTTCATCGTTGTGATGCCCGACCTCAACGGCGGCTACCGGCGGGACACCGAGTGCGAGGACGTCGCCGGCGGGCCGCTGGTGCAGACCTATCTCGTGGACGACGTCGTCGACTACGTCGACGCCAACTACCGCACGATCCCGGACCGGGCCGCCCGCGCCATCGGGGGTCTGTCGACCGGCGGCTACTGCGCTCTCAACCTGGTCCTGCGCCACCAGGACCGCTTTTCGGGGATTGTCTCCCACTCCGGCTACGACCGCCCCGACCACAACGTCTACACCGGTGACCTCTTCGGTTCGGACCGGGCCGCGGAACGGGCCAACACACCGGGCGAGTACCTGCCGGCGATCCCGCTCACCCGCCCGCTCGGGGTCTACCTCGACGTGGGCGCGGCCGACGGGGGGTCGCGCAGCGAATCTGTCGAGCTCTCCCGTGTCTTCGAACGACGGGGCGTGCCGGTCGCCTTCCACGACTTCGCCGACGAGTCCCACAACTGGCTGGTGTGGCGGCGCAACCTCTTCTCGTCCCTGCCCTGGGTCTCGGGGTGGTTCGCCTCCACCGGCGTGACGGCGGCGCCGGAGCCGTCCGGGGTGACGGCGGTGGCGGTGGGGGCGCCCAAGCCGGCGCCCAAGCCGGGGCCCGAGCCGGCACCGACCGATGCGGCGCTCCAGGCCCCGCCCGACGCTCTTCACGTCGAGGGTCCGCCGGCGCCGGCGCCGACGGCGGTGGCCACCGGCGTGGCGGCGGGGACGATCGGCCGCCACCCGCCGCTCGGGCCCGGCCGCACCGGGACGCGGCCCCGGGGCCGTGGGGCCCTTACGGTGAAAGGGCGGCCCCGCCGAGCCTGAGGGCGTCGGGCAGCATCGTGAGCGCCGCCCGGCGGAGGAACTCCACCAGCTCCTCCCGGGCGATGGGCCGGTCGTCGAGCCAGTGGAGGACGCACTCCTCGACCATGGCGATCCAACCCCGGATGACCAGCCGCAGGGCGGCCGGGAGCTCGGAGAGGCCGAGGGTGGCGGCCACGATGTCCACCACGGCCGCCCGGGTGTCCTCGAAGACGGCCAGGAGCTGCTCGTCCGAGCCGGCCCGGCGGACCACCGCCTGGTAGCTGGCCGGCTGCTGCTCGATGTAGCGGACGAACGCCTCGAGACCGACGCGGAGCCGCTCGTCGGGCGGCAGGCCGGCGCCGACGTCGAGGTCGGCCAGCAACTCGGCGGTGGCGGCCCGCAGGATCGCCACCTGCAGGTCGCGGGTAGTGGGGAAGTAGTGGAAGACCAGGCCCTTGGACACGCCGCCGGCCCGGGCGACGAGTTCGGCCGTCACCTCGTCGAAGGGCATCTCCTTCATGAGGGCCAGGCCGACGCCGACCAGCTGGGCCCGCCGGGCGTCGGGGCCGAGGCGGCGGCTGGTGGCGGCGGTTTGCATACGGACAGTCTAATTGACCTGCAGTCAATAGTCGAGTAGGGTGTTGACTCATGGTCAACAAGGTTCCGGGAAAGCTCGTCGTCGTGACCGGGGCGGGCGGCGGGATCGGCCGGGCCACGGCGGCCGCCTTCGCCGCCGGCGGCGCCACCGTGGTGTGCGCCGACATCGACGGGGAAGCGGCCGAGAAGACCGCCGCCCTCTGCGCCGAGCGGGGCGGGTCGGGTCGGGCGGAGGGCTGCGACGTGACCGACGCCGCCGGCGTGGCCGCCCTGGCCGAGCGCACCGGCCCGGTCGACGTTCTCGTCAACAACGCCGGGGTCGGCATGACCGGCCGGTTCGCCGACATGTCGGTCGACGACTGGCGCTGGATCCGCTCCGTCAACCTCGACGGCGTCGTGCACGCCTGTGCCGCCTTCGGTCCGCCCATGCTCGCCCGGCGCTCCGGGCAGGTCGTCAACGTCTCCTCGGGCTTGGCCTACACGATGCGGGCCACCGAGGGCGCCTACGTGGCGACCAAGGCCGCCGTGCTGGCCCTGTCCCGCTGCCTCCGGGCCGACTGGGCGCCGTCCGGCGTCGGCGTGACCGCCGTCTGCCCCGGTGTGATCGACACCCCGATCGTCGGCTCCACCCGTTACCTCGGGGACCGGGGCGACGCCCGCACCCGCCGCCGCATGGAGAAGATCTTCCGCCGGGGTCATCCGCCCGAGGCCGTCGCCCGGGCCATCCTGGCCGCCGCCGACCGCAACCCCGCCATGGTGCCCGTCGGGTGGGAGGCCCGCCTGGGTTGGCACCTGCAGCGCTTCACCCCGTTGGCGGTCCAGGACCGTTTGGCCGGACTGGATCTCCTGTGAACCCCGCCCCCCAACCGGCGTTCATTTCCGCCGAACGGGTGTCGGAAAAGAACGCCGGTTCCGCCGCGCCCCCCACCCACCCGCCTGCCCCTCACGGGGGAGGGAAGTTCCGGTGAGCCGCCCGCCCTACATCGTTTCGGCGGCCGTGCTCGCCGCCGCTGCCGCCGCCGGAGCCGCCGGCGCGGCCGTGGCTGCCGCCCGACGCTGGCGGGCCGCCGAGGACCCGTGTGCGACAACGGTTCTCGACCTCGAGGGCGCACGGGCGTTCAAGGTCGAGCGGCCGGACGGCGCGGTCCTCGACGGAGTCGTCGTCGGTCCCGGCTCCGGAGCCACCATCGTGCTGTCCCACTGTTGGACGGGCACCCGGGCGACCTGGGAGCCGGTCGCCGCCCGGCTCGTGGCCGCCGGGTGCCGCGTCGTGCTCTACGACCAGCGGGGCCATGGCGCGTCGACGATGGGGCCCGACGCCCCGACGGTGGAGGCCCTCGGCGACGACCTGGCCGCTGTCCTCGACTCGCTCGACGTCCGCGACGCCGTCCTGGCCGGGCACTCCATGGGCGGCATGACGTTGCAGGCGTTGGCCGTTGACCGGCCCGACGTCGTGGTCGAACGGGTGAGGGGAATGGTGCTGGCCGGTACGGCCGGCTTCGGCGTGGCGGCCGGCCTGCTGGCCCGGCCCGTCCGCTTCGTCAGCGGCGACCGGAGCGTCGAGCGGCTCATGGCCGGACGGTTCGGGCCGGCACTGTCGCGGGCCAGCGTGGGCCGCCGGCCCCGCCAGGCTCACCTCGTGGCCACCCGTGACGCCTGGCTGTCGATGCCGACCGACGTGCGCCGCCAGTTCCTCCTCGCCTTGCAGGCCATGGACTTCCGGGCCGGCTTGGCCCGCGTCGCGGTCCCGACCACCGTCGTCGTGGGGAGCCGCGACCTCCTCACCCCGCCCCGGCTCGGCCGGGCCATCGCCGCCGCCATCCCCGGTGCCCGTCTCGTCGAAGTGCCCGGCGCCGGCCACATGCTCCCCTACGAGGAACCCGACCTGCTGGCCGAGCTCATCCTGGCCGCCACAGGAGGTACATCGTGACGAACCCGTCCGCCGCGTCCGCCCGGTCCACCGACGACGACTTCACGGTCATGGTGGGCCGGCTCAACAGGCTGTCCGTGGACCGCCACTTCGACGCCTACGCCGACATCGACTGGGACGACGCCGCTCTCGTCCTCGACCCCGCTGATCCCCGTTTCGAGCTGCCCGCCGTCGACCCCTTGCGCCACACCGACTGGTACGCCGCCCAGCCGCCGGTCGACCGGGCCCGCCTCGGCTGCTACCGCTGGGCCGCCTGCATGAAGACGGGCTGGCACTTCGAGAACCTCCTCCAGCGGGGCCTGCTGCGGCACGCGTTCGAGCTCCGCAACGGCGCTCCGGAGTTCCGCTACCTCCACCACGAGATCATCGAGGAGTCGCAGCACACGCTGATGTTCCAGGAGTTCGTGAACCGCTCCGGGTTTCCGGTGCGGGGAATGCCGTGGATCCTGCGGCGGCTGGCGGAGACCTTCGTCGTACCGCTGGCCCGCGTGTTCCCCACCCTGTTCTTCCTCTTCGTGCTGGGCGGAGAGGACCCGGTCGACCACCTTCAGCGTCGCGTGCTGGCCGATCCCGACACCACGCTGCACCCGCTGGTGGAGCGGATCATGCGGATCCACACCACGGAGGAGGCCCGGCACCTCTCCTTCGCCCGCAAGTACCTGCAGCGCACCGTGCCGCAGCTCGGGTTCGTCCGCCGCCTCCACCTGGCCGTCATCGCCCCGCTGGTGCTCGGGATCATGGCCCGGCTCATGCTGCTGCCGAGCGGCGACCTCGTCCGGCACTTCGCCGTCCCGGGCGACGTGGTCCGGGCCGCCAACCGCACCCCGGCCGGCCGCCAACTCCTCAAGGACTCCGTGGCCAAGACCCGCACGCTGTTCGTGGAGCTCGGGTTGATCACGCCGGTCTCGAAGACCCTGTGGAAGGCCGTCGGCCTGTGGGACAAGTGACAAGACCCGTCCGCACCAAGGTTCTGATCATCGGGACGGGCTTCGCCGGCCTCGGCATGGCTGTCCGCCTGAAGGATGCAGGGTTCGACGACTTCGTCGTGCTGGAGCGGGCGGGCGAGGTTGGCGGCACGTGGCGGGACAACACCTATCCCGGCGCCGCCTGCGATGTCCCGTCCCATCTCTACTCGTTCTCGTTCGCCCCCAACCCCGACTGGAGCCGCTCCTTCTCGCCCCAGGCCGAGATCCAGGGGTACCTCCGGCGAGTGGCCACCGATTTCGGCGTCCGCCCCCACATCCGGTTCCACCACGAGGTGCTGGGCGCGGCGTGGGACGAGGCGGTGCAGCGCTGGCGGGTGCGGACCCCGGCCGGTGACTTCGAGGCCGACGTCCTCGTCTCGGCCACCGGCGCCCTCTCCGACCCGGCCATCCCGCCGCTGCCGGGGCTGGAGCGTTTCCAGGGCACGGTCTTCCATTCGGCCCGGTGGAACCACGACCACGACCTGACCGGGAAGCGGGTGGCCGTGGTCGGGACGGGCGCCTCGGCCATCCAGTTCGTGCCCCAGATCCAGCGGAGCGTCGGGCATCTCACGGTCTTCCAGCGGACGCCGCCGTGGATCCTGCCCCGCTGGGACCGCCCCTTCCGCCCGTCGGAGCGGTGGGCGTTCCGTCACCTCCCGCTCATCCAGCGGCTGGCCCGGGCCGGGATCTACTGGGGGCGGGAACAGATGGTGGCCGGCTTCGTCGTCGCCCCGGGCCTCATGCGGGCCGCCGAACGTCTCGCCCGCCGGCACCTCGAGCGGTCGGTGGCCGATCCGGAGCTCAGGGCCGGGCTCACACCCGACTACCGCATCGGCTGCAAGCGGATCCTGATCTCCAACGACTACCTGCCGGCGCTGACCCAGCCCAACGTCCGCCTCGTGGCCGCCGGTCTGGCCGAGATAAGGGAGCGGTCGGTCGTGTCCGCCGACGGCACCGAGCACGAGGTGGACACGATCATCTTCGGGACGGGTTTCCACGTTACGGACATCCCCGTCGCCGACCGGATCACCGGTCGGGGCGGCCTGTCGCTCAAGGCCCGCTGGGCTGACGGGATGCGGGCCTACAAGGGGACGGCCGTGGCCGGCTTCCCCAACCTGTTCCTGCTCGTGGGGCCCAACACCGGCCTCGGCCACAGCTCGCAGGTGTTCATGATCGAGTCGCAGATCGCCTATGTGCTCGACGCCATCCGCCACCTCGAAGGAACGGGGAACGTGGTCGAGGTCGGTGACGACGCCGAGACCGCCTGGGACGCCGGCGTGCAGCGGGCCATGGGCCGCAGCGTGTGGACCACCGGCGGCTGCGCCAGCTGGTATCTCGACGAGCGGGGTCGCAACACGACCCTCTGGCCCGGCTCGACCTGGCGCTTCCGCCGCCGGACCGCCCGCTTCGACCCGGCCGCGTATCGGCTCATCGAGCCGGCCCCGGTGGGCCCGGAGCCGGCTCTGGCTTCAGACGCCCCGTCCTAGCGGCTCAGAAGGTGTCGCCGTCGTGGTGCAGCCTGTCGTAGTGCGACCGGCCCTCGCCCGGGGCGTCCTGCTTCGGCTGGCCGGAGTCCTCGGGGGCCGGCTTCGCCGCCGTGTCGTGCCCACTGCCGTCGGAGGGAGCCTCGGCGGGCTGCGCCGAGTGGGCGCCCCTTTGTTGGGCTGAGGCGGCTTGTGGAACGGCGAACACCAGTAACCCGCCGCAGATCATTGCTGTCAGTGCCCGCTTCACAATTCCTCCTTGTGCCCCCCGGCGGAAGGCCCTGTGACCGGGACTGTAGCTTCTCGTTTACGTAAATAACACCTTTTGTTCGCTCTGCGTTAGTCTCTATGTAACTACCCGGAGAAGCAACTATGGGGTACCGGCGAATACGGCGACGCCCACATGACGGATGCCCCCGATCTTGGTGAACTCGCCGACGATGTAGAGGTGGGTGGCGTCGGCGGCGGCGGCGTAGGGCCCGGTCGGTGTGTTCGCCGTGGGGTTCCAGTCGGCCAGCTTGCCGGTGCGGTCGAAGGCCGAGAGGTGCTCCCGGGCCATGCCGTCGGGGCAGTACTGGTAGCAGTCGGAGCCGGGCTGGACGATGTTGTCGTAGTGGCCGATCAGGTAGACGGTGCTGTCCGTCTCGACCACGGCCATGTTGTCGCCGTCGGTCTTCACCTGCCACACGCCCTCGGGCGGCCCGTGGGGGCGGAAGGCGTAGAGCAGCCCGCCGGTGCCGCCGGCGGCGGCGTAGAAGGTGTGACCGTCGCGGCTGCGGGTGAGGCCGAAGACCGGCCGGTCGACCTTGGCCTGCCACGGCGTCGGCTGGCCGGTGGCGGCGTCGAGGCTGACGAGGCCGGAGCGGCCGCCGAAGGACAGGAAGGTGCCGCCGACGTGAACCGTGGTGCCATCGGCTGAGGGGGCGATGGCGTAGACGCCGCCCGAGCGGGTCTTGTCCCGGGTGCCGGTGTGGCCGTAGTAGCGCCCGCCGGCGTCCTTGGGTGGCAGCCAGGAGATGAGGCTCCCGGTGACGGCGTCGAGGGCGGCGATGTGGGGCCGGTCCTCGACCGTGCCGTCAGCGCCCGTCAGCTGGCTGAAGTCGCCGCCCACGTAGAGGACGCGGCCGTCGGGGGAGAGGCCCAGCGCCCGGACGACGCCGTCCACCCTGGGCGGCGTGAAGCTCGGGTCGAGCGCCCCGGTGACGGCGTCGATGGCGGCCAGACGGATGGCCGGCTTTCCCCCGAGGTGGTGGAACATCCCGCCGGCATAGATGCGCCGCCCGTCCTGCGAGGCGGCGAGTGCCTGGACCTCGTCGTCGGCGTCGGGATTCCAGTCGGCCAGCGTGGTGCCGCCGGCGCCGAGCGCGGCCAGATGGTTCCGCGCCACATTGGCCGACGGGTCCTTCGAACCGGGCGGCGACATGGCGGCGAAGTCGCCGCCGAGGTAGACGAGGCCCCCGCTGGCCACCACCGTCAACACGCGGCCTGCCTTGCCGGTGTCGGCGAGCTCGGTGCCCCAGGTGTCGTCGGCGGAGGGGGAGACGCCCACCGCCGCCCGGACCGGCGTGGCGCAGAGTGCCGTCACGGCGACGAGCGCCGCCAGTATGGATCGCCGAGTCATCCGCCTACTGCCCCCTCGGTTCACACTGTAATCACCTTGGCGCAGCAGACGCCTGAGCGTCAACTCAAGCTTTCACACCTTCAGCCACAGGGGCCTCAGACGGGTAGGCCGAGCCCCCGCGCGATGAGCATCCGCTGCACCTCGGACGTGCCTTCGCCGATGGTGAGGATGCGGGCGTCGCGGTAGTGGCGGGACACGTCGGAGTCGTCCATGAACCCGTAGCCGCCGTGGAGATGGCTGGCCTTGTAGGCCACCTTGTTGGCCAGCTCGGAGGCCATGAGCTTGGACACCGCCGCCTCCCGCTCGATCGGCCGACCGGTGTCGTACTTCCAGGCCGCGTCGTAGGTCAGCAGCCGGCAGGTGTCGGTCATGGCCGACAGGTCGGCGATGCCGAAGGCCACGGCCTGGTGGGAGGTGAGCGGCTTCCCGAAGGATTCCCGGGAGGTGGCGAACTCCAGGGTTGCCTCCAGGCAGCCCCGGGCCAGCCCGGCCGACATGGCCGCGATCGGGATGCGGGCCCAGGTCAGGAAGGCCAGCGCCTCCCGGTAGCCCCGGCCCTCCTGGCCGAGTAGATGCTGCGCCGGCACCCGCACGTCCTCGAAGTAGAGCGGGTGGGTGTCCGACGACCGCCATCCCATCTTGGGGTACTTCGGCCCAACGGTGACCCCGGGGGCGTCGAGCGGCACGAGGAAGGCCGAGATCGGCGGACGACCTCCCCGGGGGACACCCCCGTCCCCCCGGGCGGTGCCCTCCCGCTCGTGGGCGGCGAAGAGCGTCACGTACTTCGAGAACGGCGTCCCCGAGTTGGTGATGAACTGCTTGGCGCCGTTGATGACCCAGTCGGACCCGTCCCGCACCGCCCGGGTGCCGATGTTGCCGGCGTCGGAGCCGCCGGTCGGCTCGGTCAGCCCGAAGGCGCAGAACGTCTCGCCCGACGCCATCGGCGGCAGGAACTCGGCCCGGAGGTCCTCCGAGGCCAGGTGGTGGAACAGGGCGGCCGAGATGGCCTGCACGTGGATCGTCACCGCCAGCGACGAGTCGAGGACCGAGAACTCCTCGGCGGCGATGCACATGCTGCGGAGGTCGGCGCCGGAGCCGCCGTAGGCCTCGGGGACCCGCAGTCCGAAGGCGCCGAGCCGGCCCACCTCGCGGATGAGGTCCGGGTCGAGCTGCCCGTCGAGATCGCGCTGGATCACCCCGGGGGCCACCACCCGCTGGCAGAACTCCTGGATGGTCTTCTGCCAGGCGAGGTGCTCGTCGTCGAAGCACCAGGGGAGGTCGAGCTCTTCGGCCATGCGTCTCTCCTTACGGGGCGGGTTTGGGCTGCAGGAACCGGCCCAGGGTGGCCCGGACGTCTTCGTTCTTTCCCATGTGGTCCAGGAAGATCCGTCGTTCGGCGGCGACGCCGTCGGCCACGGGCACGTCGCGCACGGCGGCGATCATCTCCTTGGCGCCGGCCAGGGCGCGGGCGTTGCGGGAGGCCAGCCGGGCGATCATGGTCTCGGCCACCTCGTCGAGCTCGGCGGCGGGGACGGCGCGGGTCACGAGCCCCCACTGGGCCGCCTCCCGGCCCGAGATCATCTCGCCCGACAGCAGGAGCCAGTGGCTCCGGGCCGGCGTGAGCGCCTTGTGCAGGCGCACCGACCCGCCGCCGCCGGGCAGGAGTCCGAGCTCGAGGTGACGGTCGCCGAGCCGCGCTGTCTCGTCGGCCACCACCACGTCGCAGGCCAGCAGGACCTCGCACCCGCCGGCCAGGGCGAAACCGTCGACGACGGCCACAGAAACGAACGGCGCCGCCTCCATCTGAGCCAGGACGTCGTTCAGTCGTCCGAGGACCGTGGCGAATGCACCGCCGTCCCCCAGGCCGTGGGGCTCCTCGAGGGCGGACAGGACCCAGGCGAGATCGGCACCGGCGCAGAACGTCCCGCCCCCGCCCCGGATGACGA
>JAUZEX010000930.1 GCA_030838815.1 Actinomycetota bacterium | reverse complement strand
TTGACCTGCCCGCCGTAGAGCATGTCGAGCTCGAGGCTGAACGTCGCCCCGTCGTCCGGGAGGCCTTCGGCCAGGAGGTCCTGGCGGGCCTGGTCCATGAGTTGGCGGACGGCGGCGTTGAACGACTCGTAGTCCTCCGTCCACTTCTGGGTGAGGGACTCGAGGAAGATCATCCGTTTCGACGTCTCGTAGACGTGGACGATGTCCATGATCGAGCTTCCCAGGGCGCAGAACACCGGCGCGGAGGGAAAGACGATCGCCTTGGCCAGGTCGCCGAGGTAGCCGGAGACGTGGGTCGGGCCGGCCCCGCCGAAGGCGAAGAGGATGAAGTCCTCCGGGTGGTAGCCCCGAAGGTGGATCTCCCGCTTGATGGCCGACGCCATGTTCTGATCGACGATGCGCCGGATCAGCGCCGCCGCCTCCTCGACGGACACAGCAAGGGGTTCGGCGATCCGTTGCCGGATGGCCCGCTCCGCCTTGGCCCGGTTGAGGGGCATGCGGCCGCCATAGTACGTGTCGGGGTTGATGTAGCCGAGGACGACGTCGGCGTCGGTGACGGTCGGCTCCGCGCCGCCCTGGTCGTAGCAGACCGGGCCGGGCATGGAGCCTGCGCTGCGGGGCCCGACGTTGAGCTGGTTGCCGATGGGATTGATCCAGGCGATGGAACCGCCGCCGGCGCCGATGGACAGGGTCTGCAGCATGGTGATGCTGACCATCCAGCGGTCGATGATCGGGCGGAACTCGTAGTTGCGGACGGAGTCGCCCACCACCAGGCCGATGTCGAAGCTGGTCCCGCCCATGTCGCCGGCCACGACGTTGTGGTAGCCCAGGCTCTGGGCCAGGTGGTAGGAGCCCATGAGGCCCGACACCGGGCCGCCGTTGTACGTCCGGCTGGCGGTCGTCTTGAACACCTCGCCGGAGCCGCCGGAGTTGTGGATCATGAGGAAGCTACCCCGGTAGCCGGCCTCGCGGAGCTTGTCCCAGGTGGACGACAGCTCCGTCTGCATGGCCCGCTGGAGGTAGGCGTCGAGAACGGCGGTCATCGTCCGCTCGTATTCGCCGAGCTTGGCCACCACCTGCGAGGACAGCACCACCGGCAGGTAGCCGATGTGGAAGGCCTTGTACTCCTCCCGGATGATCTCCCGGACGCGCCGCTCGTGGTCGGGATTCATGAAGCTCCACAGCAATGACACCACGATGGCTCGGGCACCGCGCTCCATGAGGATGCGCAGCTTGCGGCGCACGTCGTCCTCGTCGAGGGGCCGCATGATGGTGCCGGTGGAGTCGATCCGCTCCTTCACCCCCACGATGAGGCGCCGGGGCACGATCGGCTCGGGCTTGTGCTGGACGGCCAGGTTGCGGCGCTCGGCCAGCCGGGTGCCGTCGGTCCACTGGGCGCCCCGGCCGATGAGGACGGCGTCCTCGTGACCCTCGGTGGTGATGAGTCCGACGCGGGGGCCCTTCCGCTCGATGAGGCGGTTCATGGCCACCGTCGTCGAGTAGCGGACGACGTCGATGCGGGGGAGGAGCTCCTCCAACGTCAGGCCGGCCTCGGCCGCCCCCTCCTCGATGGCGTTCATGAAGCACACCGAGAGGTCGTAGGGGGTGGTCGGGGCCTTGGCGATGGTGCGCTCACCGTCGAGGGTGAGGACGAAGTCGGTGAAGGTTCCGCCGACGTCGATGTCGATCGAGTTCAGCCGATTCTCCGGGCCGATGTTGCGAGTGACAGTGCTCACAGCGTCACCTCCCGGCCCTCGGCCACCGCCAGGCGGCCGTCCTCGATCCGGATCTCACCGCTGGCCAGGCGGGCCTTCAACCGGTCGACGTCGAGCTCGATGTCGACGGTGATGGGATGCCCCGGTGGGAGATATTCGGTCTCCACCTGGGCGCCGCAGCCGGGGCAGTAGAACTCCAGGATCCGCACCCAGTCAGGGTCGGGCGAGAATGTGAAGGCCCCCTCGATCAGCGGCGGATGGATCTCGCGGGGATCGCGCTCGTAGACGAGGCACCCCTCCTTGTAGGGGCGCCGAGCCGAGACGAGCTCGGTATCGCAGCGGTTGCAGCGCCACGCCTCACCGTCGAGGTCGAGGTCGAGGTACTCGGTGAAGCGGATGCGGGTCGTCGTCATTCCTCCCCCTCCCTTTCAACCCTGGCGCAGGACGCCGTTGGCGAACTCGTCGATCGACAGCGACCAGCCGGGTGGGACGAGACACGTCATGGTCTCCCCCACCGCGATCGCCGGCCCCTCCACCGGGCCGCGTCCCGTCAGGCTCCCCCAGTCGTAGATCGCGGTCTGGTGTCGCACGCCGCCCAGCGACACGGGTCGCCGGGCGAGCGGCGCCGGCGTCGTCGACGTGTGAGTCGACGGATGACCGACGGGCTCGTAGGCGCCGACCGGGTAGCGGGCCCGGATGCGCGCCACCTCGACGTGCCCACCCCGGGCGTCGGACAACGCCTCGTCGATCGTCCCCGCCCGCACCAACCGGCCCGCCGATCCATTGCCGGCCAGGTCGAGCTCGACGTCGATGGTGGCGGCGTCGGCGTCGAAGCCCTCTGCTTCGAGGTCTCGGCGGGCGGTGGCCACCAGGTCGTCGGCGGCGGCCCGGACGTCGGCCGCGCCGCCAAGGCTGCGCTCGTAGACGTGGACGACATCGGACACCGAGGACCCGAAGGCGGCGAAGACCGGGCCGAGGCCGAACACCCGGGCGGTGGAGATCCCGAGCCGTTCTGCCACCGGCGCGGCGAACATCGAACCGTTGCCGCCGTAGGCGAAGAGGGTGACGTCGGCCGGGTCGAGGCCGGCCTTGTCCAGCGTGGACGTCACGAGGTCGGCGACGATGCCCACCGCCGTGTCGACCACCAGGGTGGCGGCCTCCTCCGCGCTCACCCCGAGCGGCTCGGCCAGCTGCCGGGTGAGAACCTCCTCGGCCCGGGCCACGTCGAGGGTGCGGCGGCCGCCAAGGAACCGGGCGGGGTCGAGGTACCCCAGGATGAGGAAGGCGTCGGTGAGCGTGGCCTGGTCGCCGCCGAGGCCGTAGCAGGCCGGTCCTGGTGCGGCGCCCATGCTGTCGGGGCCGAGCCGCACGGTGCCCTCGCCGGGCACGGGCCGGGCGACGCTGCCGCCGCCGAGGACGGCGGAGCGCAGCAGGGGGAGTGCCGCCCGCACCGGGATGTCGAAGATGTCGCCGTCGCGGGTGGACATCGGCTCTCCGCCGAGGACGACGCTGGCCTTGGCGGTCGTCCCTCCGACGTCGAGGCAGATGACGTCGGAGAGGGCGTAGCGCCGGGCCAGATAGGCCGAGGCGTAGGTGCCGAACACCGGTCCGGACTCGATGGTGTCGAGCGCCTTGGTCTTGCCGACTCGGGCGACACCGCCGTTGATGTGGCCGACAAGGAGCGGCCCGTCCCATCCCTCGTCGTACTTCAGCATGTCCTCGGCCTGAAACAGCGCCGAGGCCAGCCGGGTATGGGTGTAGGCATTGATGAGCGAGCAGTGGGTGCGGGTGGCGTCGTCGTGGACCTGGGCCATCTCGCTGCCGATGACCACCGGCACGGCACCCAGGTAGTGGTCGGGATACTGGGCCTCCACGATCCCGGCGACGTCCCGTTCGGCGCCGTTGTCGGGGAAGGTGCCGTCGAGGCTGACGCAGATGCGCCGCACGCCCTCTTCGAACAGCGCCTTGACGGCGGTGAGGACGTCGACCTCGGTCGGCTTGTCCGGCAGGCCGATCACGTTGTGCTCGGCCACGAGCGTCCCGAGTGCCGGCGAACGGCCGGAGCCGTACAGGTCGGCCTCGTGGCCCTGCCGGACGAGGAGCCCGACCTTCGCCCCGTTGCCCTCGCCGAGGACGTTGGAGGTGATCGTCGACGACCATCGGATGAACGACACGTGGTCGAGGAACCCGGAGACGTCCTCCTCGTAACCCAACGTCCGGGCCGCTTCCACCAGGATCTGGCGGAACGACACCGTGAAGTCGTGCGGGGTGGTGTCGACCTTGATCGCGTGGAGCTCGCTGCCGTCGGCCACCAGCCCGTCCGTCATGGTGCCGCCGGTGTCGATGTCGACCGTATACATGTCCTCCCCCTCGGTCGCCGGAACGGGACGAGCCTCGCACTCCACCCTCCGGCCGACCATGTACGGTCCGGACAAAAGATGGAGCCATCGAATTGTCCGGGGAGCACAGATCTCGGGAACACGGCGCGGTTTAGGCTGCATCCGGAGCACAGGCCATTGGCCGGAGGGACCAATCCATGGCGGCCGACATCGAGGAGAGCCAGCGCAAGATCAGCGCCCTCGTGCGGGTGGGCCGGGCCATGGTCTCGGCCGCCGATTACGAGCTCGCCCTCGGGACGCTGATCGAGACCGTGAGCCGGCTCCTCGATGTCGAGACCGGTGGCTTCCTGGTCTACGACCCGGCCCGCGACGAACTCGTGCTCCAGCTGCCGGCCTTCGGGATTGACGACCCGCAGCTGATCGCCGAGTACCACGTCCCGCTCTCGGCCGGGGGGAACGCGGTGCGCGTGTTTCTCTCCCAGCGCGCCTACCTGTGCAACGACGCCGAGCACGATCCCCGGATGATCCACCGCTTCGTCGAGATGTTCGGCGCCCGCAACATCCTGTCGATCCCCCTCATCGTGGAGGACCGGCCCATCGGCGTGTTCCACGCCATCAACAAACGGAGCGGCGACTTCGACCAGGCCGACCTCGACCTCCTCACCCTGGTGGCACCCCTCATGGCGGTGAGCGTCTCCTCGGCCCAGATGTTCCGGGAGCTGCGGGAGAAGAGCCGCCAGCTGGAGCGGGCCGTGTTCCTCCAGGCCGAGCTGTCCCGCACCGCACTCGACGCGCCCGGGATGGAGCCCCTGGCCGAGCGACTGGCCGACCTCATCGCCCGGCCGGTGATGGTCCTCGACTCCGCCCTGCGTCCGATGGCCAGCGCCCGCTGGCCCGACGGCCAGGTTCCGAGCCAGTCCTGGCTCCGCCAGGGTGCTGTCGCCGAGCGCGGCGGCCGCGGTGCGGAGGCCGCCGACCATCCCGTCGTCACTCCGATCGCGGTGGGAACCCACTTCGGCGGCTACCTGGCGGTGCTCCCGGCCGGGGCGTCTCTCGACGTCCTCGACACCCGGGCCATCGAGCATGCCGCCGGCATCTTCGCCCTCGAGATGCTCCGGGAGCAGAGTGCCTATGAGGTGGAGTCGCGCCTCAAGGGCGACGTCCTTCAGGATCTGTTCACGGGCAGCTATCGCGACGAGGAGGAGGCGGCGGGACTGCTCCGCCGGCTCGGGTACACCCTGCCCGGAGCCTGCCGCGTGGCGCGGGTGGAGGCGGCCGCCGCCCCGGGCGACCGGGACACCCGCCCCGCCCGCTGGCAGGAAGAAATGCAGGGTCCCCAATCCCGTCTCTACTCGGCCCTCAACGAGGTGTGCGCCAAGGTGCTCGGGGTGGCGGCGGTGGCACCGTGGCGGTCCGGGTTCCTCCTGCTGCTCCCGGCGCTCAACCCGGAGGGCGATTTCCAGCTCGCCCAGGAGCTGTTCGAGCAATTCCGGTCCGTCGGCGAGCAGGTGCGGCCGGGGCTGCGGCTCTCCCTCTGCCTGGGCTCGGCGGTCGCCACCGTCGGCGCTCTCGGCCAGTCGCTGGAAGAGGCGGAGCGCGCCCTGGCCGTCGCCCGCACCCTGGAGATCGCCGACCGCCCCCTGGCCTTCGAGCACCTCGGCGTCTACCGGGTGCTGCTCGGCCCCAACAACGCCCGCGACCGGCGCGACTTCGTCGACGAGGCCCTCGGTACCGTCGTCCGCTACGACCTGGAGCACGGCACCGACCTGGTGGACACACTGCGGGCATGGGTATCGGCCGACTACAACGTCGGAGAGGCCGCCCAGCGGATGTACGTCCACGCCAACACACTCAAGTACCGCCTGAAACGGATCCGGACGCTGGTCGGGGGCGACCCTTCGCGAGGCGAACTGCGGCTCCAGGTGGAGTTGGCGCTCAAAATGCTCGACCTTCCCCGCCTCACCGCCCCAGTGCCGCCGACGGTGGGCTGACTCGTCGCGCTCAGGTCACCGACCCGTTGGCGGCCCGTGGCCCGACGTGCGCCTCAGGGCGGTGGTGCAGCGGCCCCCCGTCGGAGAGGAGGAAGATGACCAGGTCGGCGATCTCCTCGGGGGTCCGGAACCCATCGATGCTGACGCCGGCATCGAGGTCGACCTCTCGTATGCGGCCCGGGCAGACGGCATTCACGCGGATCTGGCGCCGTTCGCATTCCAGCGCCGCCACCTTGGTGAGCCCGAGCACCCCGTGCTTGGAGGCCACGTAACCGCCGAGGCCGACCGCTCCCACGACCGCCAGGTCGCTGGCCATGTTGACCACGGCACCGCCGTCCCGGACGTGGGGCAGCGTGTGCTTGAGTCCCAGGAAGGTGGGCCGCAGGTTGGCTTCGATCATGGCATCGAAGTCGGCCTCGGACGACTCCGTCAGCAGGCGGGCCGGTCCCTCGACGTCGACATTGTTGAAGAACAGATCGACCCCGCCCCACAGCTCGCAGGCCCGGGCGACGTAGCCGGCGACGTCCTCCGAGCGGGTGGGGTCGGCGACGAACGTCTCGACGCCTCCGAGATCCCGGTCGAGGGCTGCCAGAGCTTCGGCGTCGCTGTCGACAGCCAGGACAGCGGTCCCCCGGGCCCGCAGCGCCTTAGCCACGGCGGCACCGACTTTCCCGGCGGCGCCGGTGACGATGGCCACCTTGTCTGAGAACGGCATGGGTCTCCTCCGGGCGCAGTCGGTCCAGGGTCGTCAGGGCTCAGATGCGGAACTCGCGCCGTAGGCCTTCCGGGGGTGCGGGGACGGCCGCGTCGTACCTCAGCACGGACTCCAACAGTTGGGTGGCGTACTCCACCTGCAGACCGAGGGCACCGAAGCGCTCCGACATCACCTCGTGGGCCGCCTCCAGGTCGATGAGGCGGCGGCGGTTGTCGATGTCGTCCTGGGACCGCACGAGGGCGAGGCCGACCCCGGCGCAGAGGAGCGCCCCGACCCCGCCGCCCAGCACGTAGGGCAGCTGGATGGACACGAAGACTTCGTCGGAGATGCTGGCGTAGCCGACGCCGAGCACGACCACCGCCGCCACCAGCAGCGTGATCCCGGCCACCAGCCGGCCCCGCTCCCGCATGAGATGCTTCACCGTTCTCCTCCTCGACGTCGGCGGCTGCCGCGGTTCAAACCGCGGGTCGCCACGATCACAACGACCATGGCACCGGCCATGGCCAGGAACATCCGCGTGAGCTCATCCGCGTCGTGCAGACCCATGGCATTGACCGCCGCCAGGGCGGCCCGCAGGGCCGGCGGCCGACCCGGGCTGGCGACCCCTCGGGCCACCACCAACGGGCGCTGCGATTCCACGGGGGCCGTGGCCGGCACTTCCGGCGTCGCGTCCCTGGTAAACGTGACCGTCGGGCCGTCCGACACCACGCCCCCGGGGGGACCGGGTACCCCGAAGGCAGAGGCCTCGCCCAACGCTGCAGACCCGGCGGAGGTGAGGCTCGGGAAGGGCGTGGCGCTCTGGCTCTGGTTGTCCGACGGCGTGGGAGGTTCCAGTGACACGCCCGGGGTCTGGCCCGCCCCCGCGGGGCTGCTGCAGGCGGGGTCGCACTGCTGGCCGACGACGGTCACTTCGGCTCCCCCGAGGGCGAAGCCGCCCCCCTGGAATCCCTGCGGATTGGAAGCGCCGAACTTCGGGTCCCGGTGGATCACCTGCAGGCCGCCGGTCTGGGCGCTGATCTGCTGCTTGTTCTCCGAGGGGGCAGCCAGCGACGGGAGAAGTTTGACGTCACTGAGCCCCGCCTGCGTCAGAGCCGCCCGGACCTTCTGGGCCGCCGTCGGGTCGCCTTTGTCGGCGACGACGATGCCTTGGTCGGTGACCATGACCGGCGTCTTCCCTACGGTGGCGCCTTCGACGAGCGTCGTGGCCACGCCCTTGGGGTCACCGGGCAGCGACGGGACGAAGCCATAGGCCCTCGATGTCAGGCTGTCGATGTGGAGGGGGCCGACGGTGAGCCCTTGGAGCACCGAGACCGATTCGGCCTCCACCCCTTCGGCCACCGGCCGGCCGTGCGACGTGACCACGGCCTGATTGATCCCGAAGTACCCCGGCACGTCCATGCGGGTGACGCTGGCCTCGGCCGTCCCCGAGGCGCCCTCCTCCGCCTTGGCGTGGAACCGTCCGTCGAGCGTGCGGGCCTCTCCGCCGTTGAGTACCGCCGTCACCGGGCCGGAGAAGGTCGTCTCGTGAGGATCGGTCGGGAAGTAGCCGGGCGCCTCTCCGGGCGGCGGGTCGGGGAGCGCCCCGCTGGTGCCGCCGGGGCCGCCGGCGACGCCGTAGACGTAGGTGGCGCCGATCCCCCGCTGCACGAAGGCGGCGATCTCCCGGCTATTGACGGGGGGCCCGTCGATCTCCGAGTGCGCGCCGACCAGGCGGTTCACCTCGTCACCGATGGCGAAGAAGTAGCCGGTGGCAACCTGGCCCTGGGCCACGGTGGTCAGGTGCTGGAACCCGAAGAAGCCGGCCTCGTTTCCCCCATCCGGGCCGCCGATGGCCGGTGGAGACCCAAGGTCCTCGGCGGCCACCGGCGGCAGCACGGCAAAGAAGCCCACGGCCACCGAGGCGGCCAACACCAGCATGCGTCTCATGTCCTCACCTCCGACCCGCGGGTTGCGCGGTCCCGTTTGTCGTTCCGAAGTAGGCGCCGTGGAGCACGTCGACGTCCTGTCGCAGCCGGTTGGCGGGCCCGTGGTAGACGACCTCGCCCCTCCGCAGCAGGTAGGCCGACACCGCGATCTCGAGGGCGGCGGTGGCCGCCTGCTCCACCAGGAGGCAGGCGGTCCCCATCTCCCGGTTGAAGCGCACGATCGTGTCGAGCAGCGTCTCCACCATGAGAGGCGCCAGTCCGAGCGAGAGTTCGTCGATCATCACGACCTTCGGCTCAGCCAGCAGCGCCCGACCGATGACCAGCATCTGCTGCTCGCCGCCGGAGAGGCTCCCGGCGATCTGGGTCCGCCGCTCGGCCAGCCGGGGAAAGATCGAGAAGATCGGCTCCGCCCGCCGCTCGAAGTCCCGCCAGGTGCCACCCTTCGAGTAGGCGCCCATGAACAGGTTCTCCTCGACGGTCATGCGGGGGAACACTTTCCGGCCCTGGGGCACGAGAGCGACGCCCCGCCGAACCACCTGCTCAGCCACCGGGGCCAGCGGTTCCCCATCGAGGAGGATTTCGCCCCCGCGGGGCAGCACGCCGGCGATGGCATTGAGCGTGGTTGTCTTCCCGGCTCCGTTGGGTCCGATCATGGCCACGATCTCGCCGGTGCCCACGGTGACGTCGACGCCGCGCAGCACTCGTACGGGGCCGTAACCGGCGGTGAGGCCTCGCACCTCAAGCACGGGCGGCGCTCCTTCCCAGATAGGCGTGGATGACCGTCTCGTTGCGCTGGACCTCGTCGGGGGCGCCCTCGGCGATGACCTGCCCGAAGTCGAGGACGGTGATCCGCTTGCACAACCCCATGACCAGGGCCATGTCGTGCTCGATGAGGAGGACGGCCAAGCCCATCTCGGCGAGTTCCCGCATGAGCCCCACGAAGGTGTCGGCCTGGTCGGCGTCGAGACCCGACGCGGGCTCGTCGAGCATGAGGAGCTGCGGGGCGCCGCACAGCGCCCGCGCCAGTTCCACGGTGCGGAGGTCGCCGAAGGGGAGGCTGCCGGCCGGCGCCGACAGGTCGCCCCGGAAGCCGACCAGGTGGGCGATGCGCGCCGCCCGTTCCCCCTGGGAGAGCCGTCCGAGGCGGGGGTCGAATACGTAGCGGTGACCTGACCAGTCGGCCGCCTCGCACCCGAAGAGAAGGTTGTCGAGGACGGAGAGGCTCTTGAACAGGCGCGGTGTCTGGAACGTTCGGCCGAGCCCCCGGCGGGCGCGTACCGACGGTGCGCCCCGGAGTGGGGCGCCGTCGAAGGTCACCGATCCCGAGTCGGGTTGGATCAGTCCTGAGAGGCAGTTGAACAGCGTCGACTTCCCGGCTCCGTTAGGGCCGATGACGCCGGTCACCTCGCCGGTGCAGACCAGGAGCCGGACGTCGCGCAGTGCCTGGACACCGCCAAAGTCGATCGACAGATGCTCGACGTGGAGCAGCTCGCGCCCATCCTGCCGGTCTCGCCCGACGACCGACCACGGCGCGAGGTGGTCGGGCCGGAGTCCGGCGTGGCCGCTGCCGTTGGCCGGCCCATTGGTGTCGGCGGTGAGGCGGTTCCAGGCCGACATCACGTCCCGGCCCCGCTGGAGCCCGGCGGGTGTGATCCGATGCCGCAGGGAGCCGGGGCCGGTCACGCCGTGGTTCCTTCGATCCGCCGCCAGAGACGGCGCCCAACCTCGGCCAGCCCGCCAGGGGCCTTCATCATGACGACGAAGATGACCAGTCCGATCACGAACAGGTCGTAGTTCAGGAACTCGCTCTTCGTCAGGGTCTCCAGATACTTCGGCAGGGCACCGAACACGACGCCCGCGACGAGAGCGCCCGTCACCGAGCCGAGGCCGCCAGCCACCGCGTACCCGAAGAAGAGGATCGCCTGGCCGGGCAGGAGGAGGTTCGACGGCACCTGGAGCTGCAGGTACACGAACAGGGCGCCGGCCACGGTGGCGATGGCCCCCGAGAGGCAGATGGCGAAGAACCGGTAGGCGGCCGGCGGGTGGCCCAGCGTCGAAAAGGCCATCTCCGACTCCCGCAGCGCGGTGAAGCGGGCCCCGATACGGGAGCGGTTGATGGCGTAGCAAAGCAGCGCCACCGCGATGAGTACGGCGAGCTCCAGGTAGTAGATCGACTCGTCGGTACGGACGAAGCTCGGCCGTGACACCTGCGTGGTGCCCGTCCCGCCGAAGGCGCCGTAGGACCCGAGGTATTCCAGGAAGAAGGTCTTGTGGGCCATGTAGGCGAAGGCCAGCGTGGCAATGGCGAACGACACACCCTTGAGCCGCAGCGTGAAGGCGGCCAGCAGAAGCGAGATCGGCAGCGAGGAAAGGGCCACGATCGGCAGCGTGAACCCGAAGGGCACGTGATGCACCTGGCAGACGTTCACGGCCACCACGCCGAAGCCCATCTGTGCCACCGGAGCGAGGGAGATCTCCCCGATCCAGCCGAGCACGGAGATCGACAGCACCGTCATGGCCACGATGAGGCCGTAGTCGACGGCGAAGGCCGGCCCCGCCCAGTGCATGCTGAACGGCAGGGTGGCCAGGAGCCCGGCCAGGACGGTCGCGCCGAGCAACCGGGCCAGCCGGGCCCGCCCCGTGAGGGCCGGAACCGCCGATGACGAGGCCGACGTCGTGGCCGATCGCACCGCGCCCTGCAGGGCCCGATCGACGTCGGCGGTGACGTCGGTGATGCTCATGCCGCCGCCAGTGCCTGCTCGTCGAGCGCTTTCGTCGGCCGGATGAGCCGGATGACGAGGACGGCCACCATCAGGATGAACGGCCAGGCGCTGGGGAGGCCCCGCACGTCGGCGGCGTAGATCTGGGTGAAGGTCTCGAGGAGGGCGAGCACGGTGGCTCCCAGCACGGTGAGGGGGAGCGACACCAGGCCGCCGACGAACGTCACGGCCAGCGCCTTCAGGGTGAAGGCGATGATCGAGGTGTTCTCGAGCAGGTTGATGGGGGCGATCAGCATTACGGACAGGGCCGCGATCCCGAACGCCATGGCCCACACCACCGGGGCCACAAGCTCTTCACGCACCCCCATGAGCCGGGAGGCCGCCGGGTCGTCGGACACGGCCCGCATGGCCATGCCGAGGCGGGTCCGGCGCAGCAGGAACCGCAGGCCGACGAACAGCAGCACCACCGTGGTCACAAGCACGATCTGGTCGTAGGACACGGCGAAGTCGGCCCCCGGGATGCTGACCAGCTTCCCCGTGAACGGCGACGGGAAGACCTGGGCGGAGTTGTTGCTCCACCACGGCACCACGAAGACGACCCCTTGCGCGAGCAGGAACAGCCCCAGGGTCGCCACGGTACGGCTCCCGGCGTTGGGCAGGCGCCGCACCACGAACCGCTCGAAGGCGACACCGATCACCACCGCGAAGGCGACGCCGGCCACGAGGCCCGCGTAGTAGGGCCAGTGCCGCAACTGGACGAGGTCCCAGGCCACGAACCCGGCCATCACACCGATCCCGCCGTGGGCGATGTTGAGCACGCCGGTCGTGCGGTAGACGAGCACCATCCCGAGCGCCAGCAGCGAGTACAGCGACCCGGTGACGGTGCCGATGATGATGGTCTGCAGCAGCTTGCTCATTTGTCGTAGGTGGCGTCGCGGTCGGTGTAGCCGATCGACTTCCAGGACAGCTTGTCGCCCTCCCGCATCA
>JAUZEX010000929.1 GCA_030838815.1 Actinomycetota bacterium | reverse complement strand
GGCTCTCCACCGCCAGGGCGTCCTGGGCGTCACGGGAGATCGACCATTTGGCGGCGATGTTCTCGGCCGTCACGCCCATGTGCGCGCCTTCGAAGGGATCGGACAGCGCCGCCACCATGGCGTCGATGACCGCTCCGTCGCCCATGCGCTGCCCGAAGCGCATCCCCGGGAGCCAGTACTGCGCCCGGCTCATGCTCTCGGCTCCGCCCGCCACCGCGATGTCACCGTCACCGAGGAGGATGCCCTGGGCGGCGGTCACGATGGCCTGCAACCCGCTGCCGCACAACCGGTTCAGCGTCAGGGCGGGCACCTCGACCGGGATGCCGGCCTGCACGGCGGCCACCCGGGACAGGTACATGTCGCTCGCCTCGGTATGGATGACGTGACCGAAGACGACGTGTTCCACCAGGCTCGGCGCGACCCCGCCCCGGTTCAGCGCTTCGGCGACGACCACTGCCCCCAGCGCGGCCGGCGACTCGTCGCGGAGCGCGCCGCCGTAGTCTCCGATCGCCGTTCTCACGGCACTGACCACAACGACCTGGCGTTCAACAGCCATGACGTTCACTCCTCTGCGTTGCCGGATTGGACGGGGTGAGGGTCAGCACCGGGCCTCCGTTGCGGGACCGGCCGGGGCCGGTCGGCGCCTGGAGCGCGGCGTCGACGTCGGTGCCGTCGATCGTCTCGCGCTCGAGGAGGACCTCGATGAGACGGTCGAGGGCGTCGCGCCGCTCGGTGAGGAGGCTCAGGGCTCGCTGCTCGGCTTCCCGCAGCAGTCGACCGACCTCCTCGTCGATGACGCGTTGGGTCGCCTCGGCGTAGGGCCGGCTGCGGATCTCCTCCGTGCCGAGGTACAGCGGCGAACCGGCGGAGAACCCCACCGGGCCGAGTTCCCGGCTCATGCCGAAGTCGCGCACCATGCGGGTGCCGAGCTCGGTGGCGCCGGCCAGGTCGTTGGCGGCGCCGGTGGAGGCCTCGCCGAGGACGATCAGCTCGGCGGCCCGTCCCCCCATGCGCACGGCCAGCGAGTCGAGCAGGTAGCTCTCGGGATACAGGTGGCGTTCGTCGACCGGGAGCTGCTCGGTCACGCCCAGGGCCCTCCCGGCGGGCAGGATCGTGACCTTGGCCACCGGGTCGGCGTGCTCGGAGAGGGCGGCGACCAGGGCGTGGCCCGCTTCGTGGACGGCCACGGCATGCTTTTCAGCTGGCAGCAATGCGTTCACCGCGTCCCTCCGTCCGAGGAGGATCCGGTCCCGGGCTTCGGAGAAGTCCTCGGCGCTGATCACGTCCCGGGTGGCCCGGACGGCCACGATGGCCGCCTCGTTGACCAGGTTGGCCAGGTCGGCGCCCGAGAACCCCGGTGTGGCCCGGGACACGACGACGAGGTCGACGTCGGCCCCGATCTGCTTGTCCCGGGCGTGGACGGCCAGGATGGCCGCCCGCTCGGCCTGCTTGGGCAGCGGGATCTCGACCTGGCGGTCGAACCGCCCGGGGCGCAGCAGGGCGGCGTCGAGCGTCTCGGGCCGGTTCGTGGCGGCCATCACCACCACGCCGGTGGCGGGGTCGAATCCGTCCATCTCGGCCAGTAACTGGTTGAGGGTCTGCTCCCGCTCGTCATTGGAGAACATGGCGCCGCGGCGTTGACCGATGGCGTCGACCTCGTCGATGAACACGATTGACGGGGCCCGCTTGCGGGCGTCGGCGAAGAGGTCCCGGACCCGGGAGGCGCCCACCCCGACGAACATCTCGACGAAGCCGGAACCGGTGACGGAGAGGAAGTCGACGCCCGCCTCCCCTGCCACCGCCCGGGCCATCAGCGTCTTGCCCGTCCCCGGCGGCCCGACCATGAGGACGCCCCGGGGCCCGATGGCGCCGGCCGCGGCGTACCGGTCGGGATACTTGAGGAAGTCGACCACCTCGCTCACCTCGAGCTTGGCCCCCTCGTAGCCGGCGATGTCGCTGAAGCGGGTCGACGGCTTCTCGGCGTCGTACACCTTGGCCCGGGACTTCCCGATCCCGCCGAGGCCGGCGGCGAGCTGACGGCCCGTACGCCGTCCCAGCCACAGGAAGACACCCAAGAACAAGATGAACGGCGACAGACCCAGCAGCACGGAGACCAGGGACGTCTGCGGCCCACGGCCGCTGATCTGCACGCCGTGCTGCTCGAGTGACGGGGCGAGCTGGTCGTCCCGGACGGCGACGGGGATCTGGGAGGTGTAGCGCCCTCCCTTCTTCAACGTGCCGCTCACATGACCATTGACGTCGATGGCCGCCGTGGCCACCTCGTCGGATTGCACCGCCTGGCGGAAGGCGGAGTAGGTGAAGCTGTGCGGTTTCGACGCCGCCGGCCGGGCGAGCAGCGTGAACGAGATGAGGAGCCCGACGACCAGCACGAGGGCCCGCCACTTCGGGGGCGGGGGGGCGGCCGGAGGGAGGGGGCGATCCCGCGGTGGCCCGGTTCGGGCCGAGCCGGACAGGTGAAGGTGGCCGGACAGCCGGCCCGCCCTCCCGTGATCGTCTCGCAACTCGGACCTCCGACATCCAGATGGTGGATGCGCGACCGAGGTCCTGAGCAGCGCTGCGTCCCGTGGCAGACGCCAGCGGACAGCGCAACCATACACCCGGGCGCGTCACCGACCGCGCTGCTCGGGGCGACGCGGCGTCGGGTACCAGGGGGTTCAGGAACCGGGGGATCCGGTCGCTGCGGCCTCAACCGCGAGGCCCTCGACGTACCGCTACCGTACTGGAGGCGTAAGGCTGCTCCTTCGGAGCAGCCCGCCGAGGAGACCATCGTGTCGATGTCCGTTCCGTATCCCCTCCAGCTGGAGTTCCAAGCCGACACCCACATCACCCGTTGGCGCCCCCTGGTGCAGTGGCTATATGCCATCCCGCACCTGATGATCGCCGGGGCCCTCCGGTCCCTCCGGCAGGTTCTGACGCTGGTGAGCTTCTTCACGGTGCTGTTCACGAAACAGATACCGCGACCGCTCTTCGACGTTATCGTCATGACGTACCGCTACGAGTGGCGGGCCACCAGCTACGCCCTGTTCATGCACGAGGACTATCCGCCGTTCGATTTCGAGCCGTCCTCCGAGGACGACGGGGTCGAGCCCCACTCGACGCTCCGCCTGAGCTATCCCGACGACCTCGAACGGTGGAAGCCGCTGTACAAGTGGTTCTTGGCCATCCCCCAGTACTTTGTGCTGGCCGCGTTGTTCATCGGCGCCTCCCTGGGTGTCATTGCCGGTTTCTTCGCCGTCCTGTTCACCGGTGAGTACCCGCAGGGCATCAGAGACTTCCTGGTCAACGCCTACCGCTATGCGCTCCGGGTCGAGGCCTACGTCGGTTTCCTCACCGATCGCTACCCGCCCTTCAGCCTCGCCGCTTAACCGAGACACCCCGCTTGACTGAGACAGCCCTCCGGCGGCTCGTGTGGTCGCCGGGTCAGCTCGGGCTGGGCCGGGCCTACGTGGCCGGCGATCTCCATTTCGACGGGGACGTGTTCACGGTGCTGGAGAGGCTCCGTGGCGCGGTGCCGCCGGAGCTGCGCTTCGGCCTGCCGGTCGTGCCTTCCCTATTGCGGGCGGCCCGCCAGCTCGGTGTCCTCGGCGACACCGACCGCCACGGCCACTCCGGCATGTCATCCACCCGACGCGACTGGAATTGACCCGACGGCGGGCGGCCTTCCGCCGCCGTTCCGATGTGCAAGGATCGGGCGCCATGGTCCGGTCGGCCGGGGAATCGGAGAAACTTGATCCGGGGCGTTGGATCACGCTGGTGATCGCCATCACCGGAGCGTTCATCGTGGTCCTGGACAACTCGGTGCTGAACGTGTCGATTCCCACGATCGTGCGGGAGCTGCACACGACGCTGCCGAGCGTGCAGTGGGTCATCACGGGTTACGCGCTGACCTTCGCCGCGCTGCTGATCATCGGAGGTCGGCTCGGGGACGCCTACGGCCACCGGAGAATCTTCATGATCGGTGCGGGGCTGTTCGGAGTGGGGTCGCTGGTGGCCTCGGTGTCGACCTCGGTGGGCGAGCTCATCGTCGGCGAGGCCGTCATCGAAGGGATCGGTGCCTCGTTGATGATGCCGACGACATTGTCGATTCTGTCCGGGACCTTCACCGGCCGGGAGCGGGCCAAGGCCTTCGCCGCCTGGGGCGCCACGGCCGGCGTGGCCGCCGCCTTCGGTCCGGTGATCGGGGGATGGTTGACGACCGACTTCTCCTGGCGGTGGTCGTTCCGGATCAACGTGATCGTCGCTCCGCTGGCCATCATCGGGGCGCTCGCCTTCATGAAGCAGGGCGCTGCCCCCCGGCGGCGGATCCGTATCGACGTCCCCGGCGCGGTCCTGGTCGCCTCGGCCATGTTCGTTCTGGTTTTCGCCCTCAGCCAGGGTGGCATCTACGGATGGTGGCAACCGCTCAGAGCCTTCCGGGTCGGAAGCCGGATGCTGTGGCCCGCGACCTGGAGGGTGTCGATGATCCCGGTGCTGTTCGTGCTCTCGGGCATCATCCTGTCGGGGTTCGTGCTCCTCGAGCGCCGCATCGAGCGGACGGGACGGGATCCACTCTTCGAGTTCGCCCACCTTCGGATCCGGACGTACCGCTACGGGCTCATCACCGCCGCCGTCGTCGCCATGGGCCAGCTGGGCCTGAGCTTCGTGCTGCCCATCTTCTTACAGGACGGCAAGCACCTCACCGCGGCGACGAATGGGCTGTGGCTGCTCCCGACCGGCCTGTTCGTCATCGTCGGTTCACAGATCGCCGGGCTGCTGACGGTCCGGTTCGGGACCACCGCCATCGTCCGGGCCGGGTTGGTCCTCTACTCCGGTGGGATCCTCCTGGTGCTGCGGGCCGTGTCGCTGAACGTCACGGCCTGGGATCTCCTGCCGGGTCTGGCGCTCTACGGCTTCGGGATCGGGTTCGCCGGTGCGCAGTTGACGAACGTGATCCTGTCCGAAGTCCCGCTCGAGGGGACCGGCGGGGCGAGCGGCGCCAACAGCACCGTCCGCCAGGTCGGCAGCGCGCTGGGGGTGTCGGTGATCGGTTCCCTGCTCACCGTCCAGACAATCAGCAACGCGACGAGCCGCATCCGGGCGGCGACGCTGCCGGCCGCCGTGAAAGCCGATGCGATCATGGGGGTGCACAGGGCCGGTTCCGGGTACGTCCCGGCCCCGTCGCTCAGCCCCGCTGACACGGCGGTGCTCCGCACGGCCATCGAGCACGGGGTCATCACCGGCACCCGGGTGGCACTCCTCTTCGCCGTGGTCATCATCGCCCTCGGCGGCCTGGTGTCGATCCTCATCCCGGGTCAGAGCCGCCGCGCCCAGGAAGTCCTCACCGTCCCCGAGTACCTCGAGTCGATCCCCGGGCTCGACGCCACGGAGGCCGTCCTCGGAGGTGAACTGTGAAGGCGCAGCCGGTGCCGCCGACGAACACCCTGCCCCGCCTCCTCACGATCTCCGCCACCTACGGCGCCGGTGGGCCCGTGATCGCCCCCCTGCTGGCCCACCGCCTCGGACTGCCGTTCGCCGATCGTTTCCTGCGGCCGGACACAGCCCCGGCCCGGGGGAGCGAGGAGCGTGTCACCGACGAGGAGCTCGACCAGGAGCCCAGGCGGTCGATCTTGGAAGGCTTCGCTCTCCTCGGCCCGGCGTGGAACATCCCGGTTCCCCGTGACGTCGAGGACCTCCCGGAGCGCCTCCGGGCGGCCAACGAGGCCACGCTCCGGGATCTCATCCGCCGGGGCGGCGCCGTCGTCCTCGGTCGGGCCGCCGCCGTCGCTCTGGGCCGACACCCGGCCGCGTTCCACGTCCGCCTCGACGGTCCGCCCGACCGTCGGGCGCAGCGCGGTGCGGCCTGGGAGAGCGTCGATCTCGACACCGCTCGGAGCCGCCTCGACGCCGCCGACAGCGCCCGGTCCCAGTACCTGCACCGGCTCTACGGACGCCACTCCACCGACCCGTCCCTCTACCACCTCATGCTGGACAGCACGGTGCTGGACGTCGACACCGTCCTCGACATCATCATCACTGCCGCCGAGCACGCCTGGAGCCATGACGACAGTCGCCTTCACGCCGACGTCGAGGCTCTCCGCGCTCGCCTTGGCGACCTCTCGACAGCCTGACCCGAGCGCGAGCCGTCAAGGGGCGAGGACATCCCTGAGGTCGTCGAATGGGTGTGGCCGGGCTCAGCCCGGGGGGCGGCGGGCGGCGAGCTCGGCGAGGGCCCGGAGGTGGTCGTCGACGGTCTCCAGGCCGGCGCCCATGGTGTT
>JAUZEX010000924.1 GCA_030838815.1 Actinomycetota bacterium | reverse complement strand
AGGCCGGGCTCGACGCCGGCGCCGGGGCCGGACGGGGCTGGTGCCGCCCGTTGCCGTTGCTGCCCGGATGGGTCCACTTCGGGACCGGAGCGAAGATGGCCATGACCTCGTCGGTCTCCAGCGTCTCCTTCTCGAGGAGGGCCTGGGCCAGCTCGTCGAGCACGGTCCGGTGCGTCGTGAGGATGTTGAGCGCCGTCCCGTGGGCCCACTCGATCAGCGCACGGACCTCGCCGTCGATCTTGGCCGCCACCTCGTCGGAGTAGTCCGGCTGGGAGGCGAAGTCCCGCCCGAGGAACACCTCGGCGTGGTGCTGGCCGAACTGCATCGGGCCCAGGGCGTCGCTCATGCCGTACTCGGTGACCATCGACCGGGCGATCTTGGTCGCCCGCTCGATGTCGTTCTGGGCCCCGGTGGTGGGGTCGGTGAAGATCAGCTCCTCGGCCGTCCGCCCGCCGAGGAGCATGGCCAGTTCGTCGGACAGCTCCGACCGGGTGACGAGGTACTTGTCCTCCAGCGGGAGGGTCAGCGTGTAGCCCAGCGCCCGGCCCCGGGGGATGATCGACACCTTGTGGACCGGATCGGCATTCGGGAGGGCATGGCTCACAAGAGCATGACCCCCCTCGTGGTAGGCGATGACCAGCTTCTCCTTGTCGGAGATGATCCGGCTCTTGCGCTCCGGGCCGGCCACGACCCGGTCGACGGCCTCGTCGAGATCGTGGTTGGTCACCATGTCGCGGCCCATGCGGGCGGCCAGCAGGGTGGCCTCGTTCATGAGGTTGGCCAGGTCGGCGCCGGTGAACCCGGGCGTGCGCCGGGCCATGACGTCGAGGTCGACCTCCTTGGCCAGCGGCTTGCCCTTGGCGTGGACGTTGAGGATCGCCTTGCGGCCCTCGAGGTCGGGGCGGTCGACCACGATCTGGCGGTCGAAGCGGCCGGGGCGGAGCAGCGCCGGGTCGAGGATGTCGGGCCGGTTCGTGGCGGCGATGAGGATGACGCCCTGCCGGAGGTCGAACCCGTCCATCTCCACCAGCAGCTGGTTGAGGGTCTGCTCCCGCTCGTCGTGCCCGCCGCCGAGGCCGGCGCCCCGCTGGCGGCCGACGGCGTCGATCTCGTCGACGAAGACGATCGCCGGAGCGGAGTTCTTGGCCTGCTCGAACAGGTCGCGGACCCGGGAGGCGCCGACACCGACGAACATCTCGACGAAGTCGGAGCCGGAGATGGAGAAGAACGGCACACCGGCCTCGCCGGCCACGGCCCGGGCGAGGAGCGTCTTGCCCGTCCCCGGAGGGCCGAAAAGGAGGACGCCCTTGGGGATCTTGGCCCCCATCTGGCGGAACTTCTGGGGGTTCTCCAGGAAGTCCTTGATCTCCTGGAGCTCCTCGATGGCCTCGTCGACGCCGGCCACGTCGGCGAAGGTGACCTTCGGCGTGTCCTTGTTGACGATCTTGGGCCGGGCCTTCCCGAAGCTCATCACCCGGTTGCCGCCGCCCTGGGCCTGGTTCATGAAGAAGGCGATGACGGCGATGATCAGCACGAAGGGGGCGAAGTTGAAGAGCAGCGTGACCCAGAGGCTGTCCTTCTGGTTGTCGACCGGGAGGTTGACCCCGCCCTTCACCGTCAGATCGGTGATCTCGTCCGTGTAGCGGTCGGGAAACTTGAGCTCGAACTTCTTCCCGTCCTTCAGCTCACCCTTGATGACGTGGTCGCGGTCGTAGAGCTTGGCCAGGCTGACCTGATGGGCATCGACGAGCTTGGAGTACTCCAGGGTGTCGAGTCGCTGCCGCCCGGGGCTGGCGGTGAGCGCCTTGGCCAGCAGGAAGAGGCCGACGATCGCCACGAGAACGTAGACGACAGTGCTCTTGACAACCTTGTTCACGCGACGAACTCCGATCGTGCTGGGCGGCCCCAGGCTACCCGACCGACTGCCGCTCCCGTCCTGGCCAGGCGCCGCTAACGGTCGGGTTCGGCGTACTCACAGACGTAGGGAAGGTTGCGGTAGCACTCGTCGACGTCGAGCCCGTAGCCGACCACGAACACCGGCGGGATGCGGAATCCGACGTAGCGGAGATCGGGGTCGACCTTCTGGAGACCCTCCTTCACGAGGAGCGAGCACACCTCGAGCGTGGCGGGGTTGCGGGCAGCGAGGTTCTTCCGCAGGTAAGCGAGGGTGAGACCGGAGTCGACGATGTCCTCCACGATGAGCACGTGGCGGTCGGTGAGGTCGGTGTCGAGGTCTTTGATGATCCGCACCACGCCGCTCGTCTTCGTGGCACTCCCGTACGACGACACGGCCATGAAGTCGAGCTCCACGGGCAGGTCGATGTGCCGGGCCAGGTCGCTCATGAAGAGGAAGGCGCCCTTCAGGACCCCGACGAGCAGCGGCGGCCGGTCGGCGTAGTCGGCCGTGATCTCCTTGCCCAGGGCGGCGACCCGCCCCAGGAGCTCGTCCTCCGGGACGACGATCCGGCCCAGCTCGGACCGGGAACGCCCGCCGAAGGGCGGTGCCGGAGTGTCGTGTGGAGTGCTGTCGCTCACCCCGGTCCTCCCGCCTCGACCGTCAACCAGAGGAAGCGTCGGGTGCCAGGGGAAACCCGGACGCGGTCATCGATACGGTAGCCGAGCACCCAGAGTGGGCTCCCATCCGGGTCGGCCAGGATCGGGTGCCCCGCCCGGTCCCGCGCCGGGACGCCGGCCTCGGCCAGGGCATCGCTGACGAGCTTGTGGCCGCCCAGCCCCAGCGGGACGAACCGCTCGCCCCTCCCGGCCGCCCGGAGCACGGCCCGTCCCCCGACGACATCGGCATCGACGACCGCCGTCCACCGGCCGTCCGGCCACCGGACGGGCGCGGCCCGCTCGACCCACGAGACCAACTCGACCCCGAACCCCGACGCAGTCCCCGGCAGCTCGATCGGAATCGTCTGGGCCGTGGTCGGGACCTCTCCCCGATCACGGTCCAACCAACGGTGGAGTCTTCCGCCCGAGCGGCTGATGACGACCCCGCCCGGCAGTTCCGCCGCCCGTCGCCCGCCCCGGACCACACCCAGGACATCCTCGACATGACCGGCATCGGGCGGCGGCGGCCCGAGCCATAACCGCACCGCCCGCCGCGCCAACGCCTCAGGCGCCCCCGCCAGCACCGCGGCATCCAGCCCCTCACCACCGGGTGCGGCGCCCATCCGTCTGACACCGGTCGCCTCCATCGCGCCATGGGCGCCCGTGGCGGCCGCCGCCCCCTCGGCGGCGCGGGCCAGAAGCTCCGCCGCCAGGGCGTCGAGAAGGTCGGAGTCGGCCCGGGCCACAGCCGCCTGGCGGGCCAGGACGGCCCGGAGGTCGCGGGAAGCGCCGGCTTCCAGGGCCGGGATCACCTCCCGGCGGAGCCAGACCCGGCGGTGGATGGAGTCGGAGTTCATGGGGTCGTCGAGCGGGCACAGGCCGAGGCGGGCGCAGACGGCGGCCAGGTCGGCCCGGGGCACGTCGAGAAGGGGCCGCACGATCATCCCCCGGCGGGCCGGCATACCGGCCAGACCGGGGACACCGGCCCCTCGGAGCACGTTGAGCAGCACGGTCTCGGCCTGGTCGTCCCGGCTGTGTCCGACCAGCACCGCCGTGGCCCCGAGCTGCTCCCGGGCCCGTTCCAGGGCGGCGTAGCGAGCCTCCCGGGCCCGGGCCTCGAAGTTCGGCCCCGGCGGTACGACGACCGTCTCGGCCGCGAACCCCGTCCCCAGTCGCTCGGCAAACCCCGCCACCACGGAGGCCTCGGCGGCGCTCCCGGGCCGGGATCCGTGGTCGACGTGCACCGCCACCGGACCGAGCCCCGCCTCCGCCGCCAGCGCCAGCAGCGCCAACGAGTCCGGGCCTCCGGAGCAGGCCACGACAACGGGCGACTCCAGGCCGGCGAAGAGGCTGTCGGCCGTCAGCCGGTCAGGGTGCCGACCCGCTCCAGCCACCGCTCCGGGGCCTCCAGCTCGGTCAGCGTGGGGAGGCAGTCGGGGCCACGCCAGGCGGCGTCGAGGGCCTCGATGCCGACGGTCTCCTCCAGATGGGTGATGAACTGCTCGCCGATCTCGTACTGCCGCATCTTCATCTCGATGCCGATCAGCTTCCGGAACTGGCCCCCCACCCCACCCGACTGGCGCCGGGCCTTGAGGGCGGCCGACATGCGTTCCTGGCCGGTGACGTGGCGCTTGCCGAGCCGGTCCATGACGACGTTGCCATGACCTTCCAGGAGCGACATCAGCGCCTGCACCTTGTCGATGACCTGGCGCTGCTCGTCAGAGGCGAAGAGGGCGACGATGCCGCCGTCGTCGAGCGGGTTGCGCCCCTTGCGGGCGCACTCGGCGGCCCGCTCCAGTGCCCGGACCAGCCGCTTCGGGTCCGGTTCGATCATGCCCAGGGAAGCATCGACCAGGGACAGGAAGTAGTCCTTCATCCACGGGATGCCCCGGAACTGGGCCCGGTGCGTCACCTCGTGGAGAGCGATCCAGAGGCGGAAGTCGCCCGGCCGGAAGCCATAACGCTTCTCCAGCACCAGCATGTTCGGGCCGACGTAGTACACGGCGTCCATGTCGCCGCCACTGTCATCGGTGCCCAGCAGGTCGTACTGGCCGAGCACCCGCTGGGCCAGGAAGCCCATGAGAACGCCCATCTCCGCCCCGGCGACGGTCCGGCCGGCGGGGGCGAACGGGCTCTGGGCCATGCGCTCGCCCACCCGCTTGGTGAACGGCTCCAGGGTGGTGCGGAAGCTGCGGATGTTGGCGTCGACCCAGCGCTGGCGGTCGAGGACCAGGGCCCGGGCCGGCTCGCCGACGGAGACGAGCCCGGTGAACTCCGCCACCAGTTGCTCCGCCCGGGCGGTGATCACGTCGAACTCGGCCTGGAGGGAGGCAGCCAGATACGACTCCTCCAGGGGGTCGTGGCCGGCGACGCGGCACGCCAGTCGCTCCGCCAGCCCCCAGTCGACCGGCTCCGGGGCGACGTCCGTCGTACTCAGGTGGACTTCCTCCCCACCTTGATGCCGTACTTCAGCATCACCACCTTGACCACGTAGCCGACGACCATCATCAGCAAGAGGCCGAGGAAACTGGCCGCCAGCACGAACGAGATCCAGTAATGCCAGGGCTTGGCCGCCAGCACGACGGTCATGGCGGGGGCACTCCGCAGCCCGGCGGGCAGGGCAGCCGAGGCCGGCCCGGCCAGGGCGACCAGCATCACGACGGACAGGAGGGCGGCACGTCCGGCCTTCACGGAAGTCTCCATTCGGGGGACACCCCCGTCGAGCGGGGGATGCGTGTCGGTCACCCCATGCTACCGGTGCGCCCCCGCCCCACCCGACGCGAGGTCGTCGTCAGACCGTCGGTTCGGGGGGGATTTGGTGCCCGATCGCCTCGGCGATCCGGCGGCGCAGTTCGGCGGGGACGTCGTCGTGACACTTCCGGGCGATCAGAACCCGCAGCTCCACCTCGAAGTGGTATCCGCCGGAGCAGGGGGGGCAGAAGTCGAGGTGGCGGGCGATGGCGGCCCGGCTCTCGTCGGTCAGCACCCCATCGAGGTAGTGGTAGATCTGGTGGATCGCCTCGTTGCAGTCCAAAGCAGGTCAGTCCTTGCGGACTAGCGGCCCGGGCCCGTGCCCGTCGCCAGTCCGTTCTCGACGGCATAATCCCACAACCTTTTCTGCAGCAACTTTCTTCCGCGATGGAGGCGGCTCATGACGGTCCCGATCGGGATATCGAGGATTTCGGCGATCTCCTTGTAGGCGAATCCCTCCACGTCAGCCAGGAGAACGGCCATCCGGAATTGCTCGGGGAGCGACTCGACGGCCTCCTTCACATCGGACTCCGGCATCCGCTCCAGCACCTCGGTCTCGGGGCTGCGGCCGGCGGCCGCCGCCTCCGCCCCGCCGAGGCGGCGGTAGAGGTAGAGGTCCTCCACGTCGTCGAGGTCGACCTGGTCCGGCCGGCGCTTGGCCGCCCGGTACTGGTTGATGTAGGTGTTGGTCAGGATCCGGTAGAGCCAGGCCTTCAGGTTGGTGCCCTCCTTGAAGCCCCCGAATCCCCGGTATGCCCGCAGGTAGGTCTCCTGCACCAGGTCCTCGGCGTCGGCCGGATTCCGGGTCATACGGAGCGCGGCCGAGTACAGCGGCCCCAAGAAGGG
>JAUZEX010000921.1 GCA_030838815.1 Actinomycetota bacterium | reverse complement strand
CTCGACCATTTGGCGCGTCCATTCTTCCAGCTCACCGAGGCGGTTCTGGTCGACGTACAGCGCGAGCCGCTGGGTCCTCGAGAGAATGGTGACGTCGGGCCGGTTGGCGCTCACGCCGAAGTCGTGGGCGGCGATGATGGCCGCCTCGGCGTCGGCGTCGCCGTGGAGTACGCGCAGAGTGGCGTGGTGGTGCAGCGTCGCCCAGGTCAGCTCGGGTTGGCCCAGGTCGAGGACGAGGCCCTGGTTTCTCGCCAGGCAACGCTCCGCTTCGGCCACGTCGGCGAGCTCCATGGCGGCCTTGAACCGAAGGCTGAGGGCACGGCTGGCGAGGACCGGATCGCCCAGTCGCTCGGCCGTCGCCAGGAGCTCGGTCGTGGCCGTGAACCGCTCGGTGGCATTGTCCGGGGCGGTGATGGTGTAGTCCCGGGCCAGGAGCACATGGGCGAGGGTTCCCGGATCGCCGAGCGAAGTGGCGATGCGCAGCGCCTCTTCCGACAACGCCAGCCGGCGGTGGGGGTCAGGCTCCCAGGCCAGTTCCAGGCCCAGAGTGGCGGCGAGTCGCGCCCGCAGCGGGAGGTTGTCCTGATCCAGCGCCGCGATGGCCGCTTCCAGCATCTCGACCCGGGCGGCGTCGACCTGGAGGACTCCGGTCCAAACGTGGCCGAGGCTGTTGGCCAGCGCCGACCGGGTGAGGGCGACGGCGTCACCGAGCTGGGCGGCCAGATGGGCGGCGTCGAGCAGGGTCTGGCGGTAGCCGGGATCCCCGACCCGCCTTTGGGCCTCCCCCCGGCCGATCAGCAGCTCGAGCCGGCGCGGATCCGCCGGATCGGCGCCGCCGGCCTCGAGGAGGTCGAGGCCGGAGGCGTAGTAGTTGGCCGCCTCGTCATGGGCGAGCTGGGCGAGGGCCCGGTCGCCGGCCCGCCGGGCGTAATCGACGGCCCGGGCCGGGTCGGTGACGGGAGCGCTGGCTTTGGCCCAGTGGTGGGCCAGGGCGGGTAGGTAGTCGTCGAGCGCCGCTTCGTGGATGGTTTCGATCGCTTCGGCGGCCTTGCGGTGGAGCGTGACCTGGCGAGCGGCGGTGAGCGACTCGTAGAGGGTGGCCCGGACCAGGGCGTGTGCGAAGCGGAGCCGGGTGGCCGACACCTCGGTCACCAGCCGGGCGTCGGCTGCTTCCTCCACCGCGCCGAGGAGCGTTTCCTCGTTGAGGTCACCGGCCGCCTGCACCACGCCAAGCTCGAATTCGGGGCCGACGACGGCAGCAACCCGAAGAGCGTGGTTGGTGTCGCTGGACAGGCGGGAGAGCCGCCGGCCCACGACCTCCCGCACGCCTTCGGGAATGCCCAGCTGCTCGACGGGGACCCGGGTGGTCCACCCGCCCTCCTGGCGTTCGACGGCCCCCGTTTCGGCCAGGTGGCGGAGCACTTCCCGGACAAAGAAGGGGTTTCCCTCCGTCTCCTCGTAGACGGCCCGGGCCAGAGCGAGACCGGCGTCGTCGAGGGTTCCGCCTGAAGCCTGCTCGACGAAGGCCGCTACGCCCACATCATCGAGGCCGCCCACGGACAGTCGTTCCACCCCGCCCTGGCGGCGGAGGTCGGCGACGAGCTCCACGAGAGGATGGTCGTGGGTCAGCTCGGTGTCACGATAGGTGCACAGCACGAGGACCCGTCCCCCTGCGGCGCGCACGACGTGGCGCAGGAGGAGGAGCGTCGGCTTGGCCGCCCACTGGAGGTCGTCCAGCACGAGCAGGACCGGGTCCTCAGCCGAGGCGGCGGCCAGCCAGGCGGCCACGGCGTCGAAGAGGCGGTAGCGCTCGGTCTCGGGGTCGGTTCGGACGGGGGCCGCGAGGCCCGGGATCCGCTCGCTCAGCTCAGGCACCAGCCGGACCAGTTCCCCCCCCCGTAGCGACCCATGTTGCCCGCCAGCAGAGGAGCATGGTCCACGAAGTGGCGGAGGGCCTCCACGAACGGCTGGTACGGCACGCCGAGGTCCTCGTCGCAGCGCCCGGCCAGGACCGTGGCCCCTTCGTCATGCACCCTCCCGGCCAGTTCGGCGGCCAGCCGGGTCTTGCCGACCCCGGGCTCGCCGGCCAGGAGGGCGACCCGCAGCTCGCCCCCCGCCGCCTCGTTCCACAGCTGGCTCAGACGTTCGAGCTCCCCGTCCCGCCCGACGAAAATCCGCCCGATGTCGGTCAAGAAGCCGGGAAGCGGGACCGACGACACAGTGATCGGCTCCCAGTGGACTTCGACGGCCGGGACCGGCGCCGGCAGCCCCTTCAACTCGAGGCTGCCGATCGGCGTGAACGTCCCCCCGCCGGAACCGGCCAGCCAGCGGACTATATCCGAGGCCAGAATCTGCCCGCCCCGAGCTGCGCCACAGAGCCGCGCCGCCTCGATCACGGGAGTACCGAAGCAATCGTCTCCTTCGAAGGCGACGTCCCCCGCGCTGATCCCGATCCGGACCTCGAGCACCGCGGCGCTCGAACGGTTGTGGCGCCCGATCGCCTGCTGAATCCCCACCGCCGCTTCCACCGCATCAGACGCCCCGGCGAACGTGGCCATGACCCCGTCGCCGAGGTTCTTGACGACGTTTCCCCGGCTCGACTCGACCGCACCCCCGACGAGTTCGTCGTGCTGATGGCGCAACTGCTCGGCGGCGTCCTCACCGAGCTGCGAACGCAGTTCGGTCGACCCGACCAGGTCGGTGAAGAGCACGGTGGCGGTTGACCGCCCAGCCCCGCGCCCGCCGGCCTGCGTCACGGCGTGATCGTAGAGGCGGGTCCCCGGCTACGCCATCAGACGTAGTGGCGGAGCAGGTCCCGGAGGGCCCGGGCGCCGGAGATGACGCCCTCGTCGTCGTCGCCGTCGTTGCCCTTTTCCAGAGCGGTGACGATGGCCGACGCCTCATTCTGGATCCGGCTCCAGACGATGGGCTCGATGCCGAAGGGCGGGAGACAGGAGGCGACCGAGGCGGCGGCCTCCATGAACTCGACCACCTTCTCCTCGTCGTAGGTGTGCTGGAGGCCGTCGGCGGCGATGAAGAGGTCGCTCATCGCCGTGGTGGCCTCCTCGCCGCCGTCGGCAATCGCTTCGACCTCGATCAGGGCGTCCTCGTCGGTGCTCGCCGCGTTCTCGTCGATCTCGTCGAGGAGGGCGTCGACCTGGGCTTCGGCCGTGGACGGCACGACCAGCACCAGCCCGTCCTCCCAGCGGTAGGGGATCTCGAGCTCGACGAGATCGGCGGTGGCGATGACCCGGTCCTCCGCCGGCCACTCCGCCAGCTCGTAGGCGACCTGCTCGTCGTCGACCTCCGACGGCGGGAGGACCTGCGGAGGGTCCTCGAGGGACAGCCCGCACTCGATGCACAGCAGCTGCGTCGTGGAGAACTCCATGTTCACGTCAGGGGCGAACAGGGCGCCGCAGCGGGGGCAGAACTGGTTCACGAAGCCTCCTGGGGACCGGCGTCGCCCACCTCGGTGAGCGGGCCGCCGTCGAAACCGTCGGGGAACGAGGTGAGGTAGCGGTACCCCCACCCGGGGGCACAGCGTGGCAGATCCAGCGCCTCTACGAGCCACGCGTGCCGGTCGGAGGCCGAACCGATGGGCTCGTCGGACGACAGCGCCCGCCCGGCCAGGGCGGCGTCGCCCCGTCCCAGCCGCTCGACGAGCCGGGCGGCATCGGGCACGGGCAGGGCCCCGCCGGCCAGCTCGGCCAACTCGACGGCGACCTGCGTGGCGACCACGCCGACGTCGATCTCGGTGCCGTCGCGGTAGAGGCGGTACTGGAGGATGTCGTCGTCGAACACCGACACTTCGAGGGCCAGGCCGCCACACGTGCCCGAGAGCGTCGCCGCCGTCAGTCCCTCGCCGAACCGGGCCGCCTCCTCGTCGGTGGCGGCGAATACCACCGTCAGGCCGTCGACGGTGTCGGTGACCAGCGCCGGGCCGGCCCCGAGGGCGGCGACGACCGCGTCGTGGTCGGCGCCGACGACGGTGACGTTGGCGTAGGTGGTTCCCATTCGGGGGGCCGGAGCGGCGATGTCGTCCAGGGGCGACAGTCTGGCCCTAATGTCCGCCCCGTGGCCAAGGCGGGAGAGACGAGGGTGCGCCCCTCGATGGCGGGCCTGTTCACCCTGGTCTTCGCCCTCGGGGGATGGCGGGCGGGCCTCAGCCGGCTGTCCGACAACTCCTTCTTCTGGCACCTCCGGACCGGCCACCTCATCCTCGACCACGGCATCCCCCATGCCGACCCGTACTCCTTCACCGCTGCCGGCCGGCGGTGGGTGGCCCAGTCATGGCTGGCCGAGGTGCTCTACGGTGCCGTCGACCGGGCGGTCGGGGCGTTCGGCGTCAGGCTGCTGACGGCCATCACGGGGGCGGCGGTGGCCGCCGTCACCTATCAGCTCGTCCACCGGCTCAGCCGCGACCGGCTGGCGGCGGTCGGGCTGACCCTGGCGGCCATCGGCGCTTCGTTCACGCTGTGGTCGGCGCGGCCGCTGTTCCTCGGCATCCTGGCCTTCCTCGGGCTGCTGTGGATCGTGGAGGTCCCCGACTCGTGGGTCGGCCGGCGGGCGATCTGGACCATCCCCGTCCTCGTCTGGTTGTGGGCCAACGTGCACGGCACGTTCTCCCTGGGCCTGCTCTACCTGGGGCTCCATCTGGCCGGGCGGTGGCTGGAGGGGGCCCCATTCTGGGCCGGCCGGGAGCGGACGTTGGCCTCGGCGGCGGTGCTCTGCGTGGTGGTGGCCGCCCTCAACCCCTACGGGCCCGGGCTGCTGCTGTTCCCGGTGGAGCTGCTCGGCCGGGGAGACATCCTCAAGCGGGTCACGGAGTGGCGCTCGCCCGACTTCCGCACGATCCAGGGCCTGATGTTCGCCGGCTGGCTGGCGGTGTTCGTGACCTGTTTCGCCCTGGGCCGGAACCGGCCGTCCCGGCGCGACGTCGTCGTCACCATCCCGTTCCTGCTGCTGGCGTTCTGGGCCCAGCGCAACATCGCCCTCTCGCCGCTGGTGGGGGTGGCGGCCGCGGCCCGCTGCGTCTCGCGCGACGCCCGCCGACCGGCGGCCGACTCTTCGCTCAACCGGATCGTCGCCGTCGCCCTGGTGGGTCTCGGCCTGCTGTGGACGGCGCAGGCGGCCGGCGAGCCGAACTTCGACTACTCGATCTATCCCGTGACGGCCATGCGCTGGGTCGCCGACCACGGCCTCCTGGGACAGCGACTGATGACCGACGACGCCTGGGGCGGCTATGTGATCCTGCGGTACTGGCCGGCCCAGAAGGTGTTCGTCGACGATCGCTACGACATGTACCCCCGCCCGGTCCTGGAAGACTTCATCCACTTCTCCGATGCGGACGGGCGGTGGCGCGAGATCCTCGACCGGAACCGCATCGACGTCGTCGTGTGGCGGGCCAAGGCCCCGATCGTGGGACTCATGGAGGAGGACCCGGGCTGGACGGCCGTCCACCGTGACAAGAAGGCGGTCGTGCTCGTTCGAGCCACGCAGGCCGCGGCCGAGGGTCCGACGGGGACGCCGGCGCCGGCCCTTCCGCCCGGTCGGGAAGCACCGGCGGCACCCGCGGCCCCGGCGGCGGGGACGGCGCTGGACGAGACCGTCGACCGCTTCCTCGCCGAACAGCCGGTGTCGTTCAGTGTCGTCGCCCGTCGGCTGCCGTCGGGGGCGGAGGTCGCCCGGTCGGCCGGCCGCAAGGTGCTCTCGGCCAGCCTCTACAAGCTGTTCGTGGCCCGGGAGCTGCTGCGCCGGGTGTACGCCGGCACCCTGGACCGGGCCGGCCCGGCGGCGCCGGCCGCCGACGGCGCCGGGCGGACGGTGGGGGAGTGCATCCGCGACATGATCGTCGTGTCCGACAACCCCTGCGGGGTCTGGGGTCTGGGGCAGGTCGGATCCGGGCGGCTCGACGCCACGCTGGCCCGGGACGGATTCCCGGGGACGTCGCTGGCCAGCCCCCAGCAGACGACCGCCGCCGACGTGGCGCGGTTCTTCGAGCGGGCCCGGGACGGCAGCCTGCTCGGCCCCGGCCGGGAAGCGGCCACCGGCGAGCTCTACGGTCTGCTGCGGGGCCAGCAGGTGAACGACCGCCTGCCGGCCGGCTTGCCCCCGGGCACGCCGATCGCCCACAAGACGGGCGACCGGATCCACTGGGCCCACGACGCCGGGATCATCTCCGGGCCCGGAGAGGTCCTCCTGGTGGTGCTGAGCGGGCCGTGGCCCGCCCCCTGCTGTGACGCCGACCATCCCGGGCCCGGCGAGAGCCGGGCGTTCGGGGCCATCGCCGAGCTCGCCCGGCGGGTGTGGACGTCGCTCAGTTGACGGCGCTGTTGATCGACGAGAACTGCGTCGACACGCCGGCGCCGAATGCCTTGACGGCCACCATGGCGATGATGGCGATGAGGCCCAGCAGCAGGCCGTACTCGACCATGCTGGCGCCGCGCTCACCTGCGCTCCCTATTCGGCCCTGCAGCCAGGCGATGAGAACGAGAATGCTCACTGGATGTGCTCCTTCCGTGGATGCTTTAAAAGCCGAAGAGCCGGCGCTGGGGATCACCCGGCGCCGGCTCCAATATCGGCTAGCAGTCCGCTTAGTTTAGGCTGCTGTTTACGCTCGAGAACTTGGTCGACACGCTGTCGCCCAGTGCCTTGACAGCCACGATGGCGATGACAGCAATGAGGGCCAGGAGCAGTCCGTACTCGACCATGCTGGCGCCCCGCTCCCCGTCGGCGTTGAACTTCACTTGCAGCCAGGTCTTGAGGACGAACAGGTCCATGGTCTTAGTTCAGGCTGCTGTTGACCGAGGAGAACTTGGTCGAGACGCTGGTACCGAGGGCCTTCACGGCCACGATGGCGATGACGGCGATGAGGGCCAGGAGCAGGCCGTACTCGACCATGCTGGCACCGGTCTCGTCGCCGGTGTTGAACTTGGCGTCGATCCAGGTCTTGAGAATGAAAAGGTCCATGTCATTTCTCCTCTTGTCGGCGCCGAGGGCGCTGTGCTTTTTCCGGCTGCTTGGCGCCGCTTCTGCGCCTCGATGATTGAGGTATCGGCCGGAGAGGAGAGCGACTTCATAGGCCGATCGACTCAATCACCGGTCGAGCGGCGGTATCAGTTGAGCCGGATGATCCCCATCCGCACGGCGGTGAGCACCGCCTGCGTGCGGTCCCGGGCGTCGAGCTTCTCGTAGATCGACGCCAGATGGTTCTTCACCGTCTTGGCGCTGATGTAAAGCTTCTGACCCACCTCGACGGTGGAGCAGCCGTCGGCGAAGAGCTGGAGGACTTCGGCCTCCCGCTGGCTCAGCGCCGTGGCCGGGGCCGGCCCCGGGCCGGGCAGTTCGGCCAGGAGGGAACGAGCCAGATCGGCCGACAGGTCGGTGTCGCCGGCGGCGACGGCCCGCAGCGTGTCGGCCACCTGGTCGGTGGAGCAGTCCTTGAGCAGGTAGGCCACGGCGCCGGCGCGCAGCGCCCGGTCAACGGTCTCTTCCTCGCCGTGCATGGTGAGGATGACCACCCGGGCCTCGGGCGCCGACTGCCGCAGCCGCCGCGTCGCTTCGATCCCGTCCATGACCGGCATGGTGACGTCCATCAGCACGAGGTCCGGCTGGAGCTCGATGGCCAGGCGGACGGCCTCCTCGCCGTCGCCAGCCTCGCCGACGACGTCGAAACCGGCCTCCTCCACGGCCCGCCGGAGTCCTTGGCGGAGGAGCTTGTGATCGTCGACCAGGAGGAGTCGAGGGGTCATCCGGGGGTGTCCCCCGAGTTGACGGTGACCTCGACCTGGATCCAGGTGCCGCCGCCGAGGTGGGAATCGACGAGGAGGCGGGCGCCGATGGCGTTGGCCCGCTCCCGCATAGCCGTCATCCCCGAGGTGTGGGAGGAGGTGGTGACCAGCCCGGCCGGGTCGAATCCGGCGCCGTTGTCGGCCACGACGAGGCGGCCGTGGCGGCCGTCGCACGTCCACGTGACGTCGACGACCGTGGCCTTGGCGTGGCGTTGCACGTTGGCCAGGGCCTCCTGGCTGATCCGCCAGAACTCCTGCTCCACGGTCACCGGCAGCCGGGTGGGAGCCGGTTCGGCGGCGAAGCGGGCGGCGATGCCCGTCCGGTCGGCGAAGCGGGGCAGTTCGGCGGCCAGCAGGTCGGCCAGGCCGGCCGACGGGCTGACCCGGGATCGGAGCTGGCGCAGCGTCTCCCGTACATCGCCGAGCAGGCCCCCGACCTGCTGGCGGAGTTCCACGAGCTGGGGCCCCGGCTCGGGGTGGCGGGACAGCCGGTCGAGCTCGAGGTTGACGTAGGCCAGCCCCTGGGCGAAGCGGTCGTGGAGGTCCCGGGCCAGGCGGTCCCGCTCGCCCTCGGCGCCCAGCATCCGCAGCCGGTCGAACCACAGGCCGTTGTCGATAGCCAGGGCGAGGGGCTCAGCCAACCCCGTGAGGACGTCGGCGTCGCGGGCCTCGAATCCGGCGGGGTCGGCCCGTTCGAGGGCCACGAGGGCCACCAGGTGGTCGCGGGCCACCAGCGGGGCGTAGATGCCGCTGCGGGCCTCCGGCCACAGGCCGCGTCGCCCGTCCTCCGGATCGAGATCGAGCGCCGCCACCGCGCCGCCAGCCGGCGCCCGCGACCCGTTGCGGAGCGCCAGTTGGAGCAGCGGCGGGGGCAGCTGGTTGGTGGTCATGGGAGCGGGAGAGGGCAGGCCGCTGGTGCCCTCGGCCCGCCAGGTGCCGGTGGCGGCGTCGAGGACGAGGACGGCGGCGCCGGTGAAGTCGAACAGCTGCCCGAGATGGCCCATGGCGGCCGTCACCGTGTCGCCGAGGTCGAGCGACGACGGCAGCGTCAACGCCACCGACGTGAGTTGAGAAAGCAGTGCGTTCGCTTCGGTGAGGCTCGACACCCGATCCTCGAACGACGCCTGCTCGGCGGCGGCGTCGACGAACAGCCGGCGGGCGTACCCGGCCAGGGCCCCGGTGGCGGCATAGACGAGCACGACCTGCGACGCCGTCTCCGTGGGCGCCTGCGCCGAGGCGATCGTGGCCCCTGACACCAGGAGGATGGCGGTGGCGGCGCCCGCGGCGGCGAAGCCCCCGACGTAGCCCCGGGTGAAGCCGGCCAGCAGCACCGGCACCAGCACCACGAATACGTAGGGGCTGGCCCAACCGCCGCTGATGGCCACGGTCCCGGTGGCCAGGGCCAGTTCCAGGGCGATGCCCGCCGCCGGCGCCTGGCTGCCGCCGGGGTCGGGGAGGGGGCGCAGGATACGGAAACCGGCGTAGAGACACAGGAGCGAGGTGGACGCCATGGCCGCCACCGAGCCCCGCAGGTCGAGCAGGGACAGGATGGCGCCCGTGGTGACCGTGGCCCACCGCAGGGCCAGGATCAGGGCCGGGAACCGCCCCCCGGGGGGAGCCTCCGCGTTGACGGAGCCTCCAAAGGTGGCCATGGTCAGATGTTCTTGGCGATGCTCATCGCCGCCGGCCCGAGGATCACCACGAACAGGGCGGGCAGGATGAAGAGGGTCAGGGGGAGGAGGATCTTCACCGGCAGGCGGGCGGCCTTCTCCCGGGCCCAGGCCCGGCGCTTCAGCCGCATCTCCTCGGCCTGGGTCCGCAGGATCCGCCCGATCGGCATGCCGAGCGCGTCGGCCTGGACAAGGATCAACACGAAGTTGGACAACTCCGGGACCTCGGTGCGCCGTTTCAGGTTCTGGAGGGCTTCCCGGCGGGGGAGACCCAGCTCCATCTCCTGCAGCATGCGGTTGAACTCGGTGGCCAGGGGGCTGTCGAAGTGCCGGGTGACGACCTCGACCGCGCCTTCGAAGCCCACGCCGGCCTCCACCGAGATGGCCAGCAGGTCGAGGACGTCGGGCAGGTCGCGCTTGATCGACGCCTGCCGCTCGTCCTGCTTGCGGCGCAGCCAGGCGACGGGGGCGAACACGCCCATGGCGGCGAGCAGCACCACGATGCGAATCATGCCGAAACCGTGGTAACCCTCCGTTTGGCTGAGCAGCAGGCCGAGCAGGATGCCGCCCCCGAGGCCGACGCCCTGCATGACCACGAACTCCTCCGGCCCGACCTTGGCCGACACGCCGGCGATGAGGATCCGGTGGCGGATCTGGTCGGCCCGCCGCCGGGGCACGAAACCGGCGATCTTCTCCCCGACGGCGCCGGCCAGCGGCCGCAGCAGCCGGGTGACGATCGGGTCCTTCAGGCGGGTGGCGAACTCGTCGAGGACGGTCGGCGCGGTGTCGAGCTCGGCCAGCACCGCCTCGGCGTCGACCTGCGGCTGGCGCAGCGCGTTGGCCACCAGCGCGGCGCCGACGGCGGCGCCGGCGAAGCCCAGGGTGAGCAGCATCGGGTCCATCAGATGTCGATCTTGACCATGCGCATGATCATCCCGATCCCGATGGCGACGGACACGCCGGCGCCGATGAGGGCGATGAGCCCACCTCCATGGAACATGGGGGCGATGTAGTCGGGGCTCATCGTCTTGATGGCGAAGAACAGGCCGACGGGCATGGCCCCCAGCACCCAGGCCGACATGCGGCCCTCGGCGGTGAGCACCTTGACCTCCCGGCGGATCTCCTCCCGGCCCCGCATGAACTCGGCCAGGGTGAGGAGCAGGTCGGCCAGCTTGCCGCCGACGGTCTGCTGGATGCGGATGGCCTGCACCACCCAGGCGAGGTCCTC
>JAUZEX010000915.1 GCA_030838815.1 Actinomycetota bacterium | reverse complement strand
TCCGCCGCCCCCGCCCTGCCCGCCATCGGCGGTCCGACCGACAACCTCCCGTCCGACGCCGGCGTCGTTCCGCCGCCGGCATCCCGCGGCGTCTCCGGCGGCGGGGGATCGACGTCCGGCTCCACCGGCACCGGCACCGGCAGGTCGGGCCTCTCGGGCTCCTACGGCTCCGGCTCCGGGGCGGGCTCCGGGTCGGGCAGCGCCTCCAGTCCCGGTGCCGGCGATGCCACCGGCCTCGCCGGCGATGCGGCGGCCGGGTCCGGCTCGCTGTCGGCCGCTCCCGTCACGGGCGGCCCGGCGCAGCAGGCGGTCCTCGCCCGTGATCTCCGGGGCACGACCAAGTTCTTCTACGCCGTCATCGGCGTCGCCGGGGCGATGCTCCTCGCCTCGTCGGCCCTCTGGCGCCTCAAAGGGGTGAAGGCCGCATGGACCTCATGACCTGGCTGCGGGCGGAGTGGGACCGCGTTCTCGGGTTCACGCTCATCGCCCTCGGGGCCGTCCTGCTGGTGCTCGGGTATCTCGGGGTGAGCGACTCGCCCTACGTCGCCGAGCAGCTGTCCTACATCGTGTCCGGCGGCCTCGGCGGGCTGTTCCTCCTCGGCGCAGGGGCCACGCTCCTGATCCTGGCCGACCTCCACGACGAGTGGCGCAAGCTCGACCGGGTGGAGGCCATGCTCTCGGGTGAGATCCCGTTCCCCAACCGGCCGCACACGAACGGGGTCGGGCCGGCCCCGGCCGCTCCCGCCCCCGCCGCGGCCCCGGACAAGCCGGCGTTGGCCTCGGCCGCCCCGGCCCTGATGGTCGAGACCACAATCGCCGACCCGGATGCCGGGCCTGGCCCCCGTCCGGGGCCGACCGCCGCCGCCATCTTCCGCCGGGAGCGCTTCACGCTGGGCATCGGCATGCTGCTGGCCGTGGCCGTGCTGTTCGGTTCATGGGCCAGGGCGTCGGGCGTCGACGAGCCGAAGCCGGCCATCGCCGCCGTCGCCGTCGCCGTCTTCGGACTGGTGCTGGTGGCGATGGGTGCCGTCGGCTCGACGCTCACGGTGAAGCGCCACGTGCAGCTGCGCAAGGGCCGCCTCTTCGCCCCCTGGCTGGCGCCGGAGGACGGACCGGTAGGCGCGGCGCCGGCTGCCGCCGGGTCGCTCGTCGTGGCCCCGGGATTGACCCGCTACCACCGGGCCGAGTGCCCGTCGGTGGCCGGGCTCGCCGTCCGGCCCCTCGACCGGCGGAGCATCCCCGCCGAGCTGGCACCCTGCCGGCTCTGCGACGCCGACAGCGCCGGCTGAGCGGGGCGCGGCCGGATGAGGGAGTACCTCCCGTTCCTGGTCATCGGACTGGCCAGCGGCTCGATCTATGCCATCGCCGCCATGGGCCTGGTCGTGACCTACAATACGTCGGGCGTGTTAAACTTCGCCCACGGCGCCGTGGGCATGATCGCCACGTTCATCTTCTACTCGCTGCGGGTCGACGTCGGCCTGCCCACGTGGCTGGCCGCCGCTCTGGCCATCCTCGTGGTGGCTCCGGCCATCGGCGTCGTCATCGACCGGTTGCTCCTCCGGAGACTCCGGGGGGCGGCGGCATCGAGCTACGTGGTCGTCTCGCTCGGCCTCCTGGTCGGCCTGCAGTACCTGGCCATCGTCATCTACGGGCCGGCCACCCGGTCGGTGGAGCCGATCTTCTCCCGCTCGACGTTCCGGCTCCCGGGCGTGAACGTCGGCTACGACCAGGCCATCATCGTGGCCATCTCCCTGGCCTCGGCCCTCCTTCTGGCCGCCTTCTTCCGGGGGACGAGGCTGGGGATCCAGACCCGGGCCGTCGTCGACGACGCCGACCTCACCGAGCTCATGGGCACCAGCTCCGCCCGGGTCACGACCTTCTCCTGGATGCTCGGCTGCTCCTTCGCCGCCCTGGCCGGCGTGCTGCTCAGCCCGTCGCTCGGGATCGACGCCGTCATCCTCACCCTGCTCGTGATCAAGGCCTTCGGGGCCGCCGCCGTCGGCCGGCTCGTCAGCCTGCCCCGCACCTACCTCGGGGCCATCGGGATCGGCATCGGCGAAGCGCTCCTCACCAAGTGGGTGGCGGCCCGCCCGAGCCTGGCCGGCCTGCCCACCAGCCTCTCGTTCATCGTGCTGTTCGCCGTGCTGGTCTTCTCCCGCAGGGGCAGCTTCGCCGAGCTCACCACCCAGGCGGTGCGGACCGCCGGCGGCGCCCGGGCCCGGCTGAGCCAGGCTCGGGGCCGGCGCTTCCCGGCCCGGTTGCTGGTCGCCATGGTGGCGGTGGCCCTCCTGCTGCCGTCCCGGCTCGACGGGTCGCGCCTGCTCACCGCCACGTCGACGCTGGCCTTCGTGCTGGTCTTCGCCAGCCTCGGCCTCCTCGTGGGCCTGTCCCGTCAGGTGTCGTTGTGCCATGCCGTCTTCGTCGTGTTCGGCGCCACGACCCTGTCGCATTTCCAGGACGCCGGGATCCCCTACCTGGTGGCGCTGGTCCTGGCCGGCCTCGTGCTGGTGCCGGTGGGGGCGCTGGTTGCCATCCCGGCCATCCGCCTGTCGGGACTGTTCCTGGCCCTGGCCACGTTCGGGTTCGGGGTCCTGGCCCAGTACCTGATCTTCGGCACCAAGTTCGCCTTCGGCACCAAGGCCCTGCGGACGTTGACGCGGCCCGAGTTGTTCGGGATCTCCTTCGCCGGCGACAAGGCCTTCTACTACTTCACGCTGGCCGTCGTCGTGGCCGGGGTCCTGGCCATCGAACTGGTGCGGGTCACACGGCTCGGCCGGCTCCTGCGGGCCATGGCCGACTCGCCGACGGCGACGGAGAGCGTGGGCGTGAACCCCACCGCCTCCCGGGTCATCGTCTTCTGCCTCACGGCCTTCCTGGCCGCCATCGCCGGCGGGCTCCTCGGGTCCCTGACCCAGGTCGTGAACCCGACCAGCTTCGACTTCTCGCAGTCGCTGTTCTGGATCGCCGTGCTCGTCACCGCCGGGCCGGCCACGCTGGGCGGGGCGGTTCTGTCCGCCGTCCTCCTGGTGACGGTCCCCGCCGTCTTCACCGCCAAGGCCGTGACCGAGTGGCAGCCGGTCGCCTTCGGAGTCATGGCCATCGCTCTGGCCCAGGCCCCCAACGGTCTGGCCGGCCTTTTTCGGATGCCCGACTTCACGGGCCTGGCGAAGGCCAGCGCCTGGCGGCAGCGCACCACCGGCAGCCGCGCCGGCGAGCGGGTCGCGGCCCGGGCGGGAGCAGGCTGATGCCGGCGCTGCTCGAGGTGACGGGCCTGCGGTCCGGCTACGGCCGCAACGAGGTTCTCCACGGGGTCGACCTGCGGGTGCCGCCGGGGGCGGCCGTCGCCCTCCTGGGCTCCAACGGCGCGGGGAAGACCACGCTGCTCAAGACCATCGCCGGGCTCGTGCCGGCCCGGGAGGGCCACGTGCTGCTCCGGGGAACGCCGGTGGAGAGACGGCCGGCCAACGCCCGGGCCCGGGCCGGCCTGTGCCTGATCCCGGAGGGCCGGGGGATCTTCCGCCGCCTCACCGTGCGGGAGAACCTCACCATGCAGGTCGGCCGGCGCCATCTCAACGGCACGCTGGAGAAGGCCACGGCCCGGTTTCCCCGGCTCGGGGAGCGGATGAACCAGCTGGCGGGGACGCTGTCGGGTGGTGAGCAGCAGATGCTGGCCCTGGCCCGGGCGCTCGTCACCGACCCCGACGTCGTCCTGGCCGACGAGCTGTCGGTCGGCCTGTCGCCGGTCATCGTGGACGTGATCTTCGAGGCGCTGGCCGGCCTGCGAGCCGAGGGAAAGTCGCTGCTCCTGGTCGAGCAGTACGTCGAACGGGCCATCGGCATCGCCGACTACGTCTACATTCTCCAGAAGGGCGAGATCGTCTTCGTGGGGGAACCGTCACAGTGCGCTTCCGGAGTGGTGTTCGCGCGGTATCTCGGCGCAAGCGCCTGACAGGCGCCCACGCGGCGCGCCCGCCCTCCAACCAGGGCCTCAAGGTGGCGGCGGCGGTGGTCGCTCCGCTCGTGGTGGCGATCGCCCTGATCGCCCTCGTGGCGGCCAACCACAGCGGCGACAGCGGATCGGCGTCGCCGGCGTCCAGCAGCAGCACCACCACGGTGACGGCGTCGAAGACCGCCAAGGCCTTTCAGGACAAGGTCGACGAGGCGTTCAAGCCGCTGGGCGAGGCCATCAAGGTCTTCCTGCCGAAGGCGCAGGACTTCGAGGCCGGCAAAGTGCCCCCGGGCGACTTCAAGGGGGCCGTCGACGCCGCCCTCCCGGAGTTCGTCAAGGCCCGGGACGCCGTGGCCAAGCTGGCGCGGTACAAGCCCGCCCCGGCCGTGAACCGGTACTTCGTCGACGCCGCCGACCTCTACGTCGAGGTCGCCCGCATCTACGGCGTGGCCTCCGATCCGGCCTCCGACCCGCTCCGGGCCCAGCTCGACGTCGCCGCCCGGCGGCTGCGCACCCTGGGGGACCGCATCTACGACCGGGGACGGGTCGTGCTCGATCCGACGTTCTACGGCGCTTCCAGCCAGGACGTCGAGCTCCGCCCGCCGACCGAGGTGCCCGACTGGGTGGCCGAGGGCATGGCGGCCGGGCCGCCGCTGGCCCCCGCGCCGGGCCCACCGGCGGCGAGCCCGCCGATCCGGGAGACCACCTGCGGCACGGGCGTCGCCGCCCCCTGCCGGGCGGAGGAGTCCCAGAGCAAGTGGGCGAGCCGGGTGAAGAAGGCCGCCTTCCCCCAGCCGTCCGAGATCGTGCGGGCCCTCGACGCCGCCGACGCCGCCCGGCTGGGTGACCTGGCCGGCGCCTACGAGGCGAAGACCCGCACGCTGCGGGAAGGGCCCGACCCCAAGGGCCACCGGGAGCGGGCCGTCGTCGTCGAGCTCGGCCTGTTGACCGACGGAGAGGCCGCCCGCCTGGGGCAGGCCGCGTCGCTCCTCCCGGCGGGCGACGCCCGCGCCCGCCTCTTGACGGTCGCCCGGCGGAGCGTGGTGGTGGCCGACAGTCTCCTCGAGACCGGGCTCGGGTTCCGCCTCTCCGGGCTGCCGACATCACTGCTCGCCGACACCGGCCCGTAGCAACGAGGCGGCGGGCGCCAGCAGGCCGGCCGCGAGTATTGACGGGCGGCCCAGACTGAGCGAAGATTCAGTCACTTTGGTCGGACGGCTCGGGGGGTTGGACATGCAGCCGAAAGCCAGCACTCGTTTGGACGGGGCGGGGGTCCGCGTTCCTTCCCGGCGGGCGCTCGTCGCCGTCGGCGCGGCGGTTGCGCTGTCGCTTGCCGGTTGCGGGTCGCGGCTGGAGCAGGCCCGCCTCGAGGCGACCAACAACGTCTTCAAGCAGGTGGCCGACACGCGGGCTCCGGCGCCGGGGGCGCCGACGGCGGCGGGCACGGCCACGGACACCAACGTCACCGCCGGAACGGGTGCGGGCGGAGGCGCCGCCGGCACGCCCGTCACCGCCGCCGGGAGCGCCGCTGGCCAGCCCCCGACCGGGGCCGCCGCCACCAGTAACGCCGTCGCCTCCGGCTCCGCTCCCGGCCTCGGGGCCGCGGGTGGGGGCGCCCCCACCGGCGGCGGCGGTCCGGCCTCCGGCGCTTCGGCGGCCACGACAGGATCGGCCGCTGGCAAGCCTGGAGTAGCCACCGGCGCCACCCCGCGCGGTCCCGCCGTTCCCGAGCCCGGAGTCGGCGGCCCGAAGTCCGAGATCCTCCTCGGGTCCTTCGGCGCCGAGTCCGGCGTCCTCGGCGCCGTGTCGGGACCGGCCCCGCCGGCGTTGCGGGCGTGGTCGGCCTACATCAACGCCAAGGGGGGCATCAACGGCCACCCCGTCCG
>JAUZEX010000848.1 GCA_030838815.1 Actinomycetota bacterium | reverse complement strand
ACGAAATCGGTGTCGGAGATCTTCTCGCCCGTGTCGGGCACGGTCTCCGAGGTGAACTCCGACCTGACCGACACCCCGCAGATGATCAACGAGGACCCGTACGGCAAAGGCTGGATCTTCGCCGTCGAACTGGCCGACCCCGGCGAGGCGGACGGGCTGATGGACGCCGCCGCCTATCGGGCATTCCTCGACGAAGGACATTGAAGCCAAGGCTCAAGTCGAACCTTCGGTTGCCCGGGTAGGGGGGCGTCGATACCCTTCCCGCCGTGTTCTGCAACCAGTGCGGCCACCGCAACCCCCCGGGGTCGAACTTCTGCTCCTCCTGTGGGGCGGCGCTCAACCTGACGTCGGGCGACGACACCACGATGACGATCACCGTCACCTCGGCCGAGGAGCGTGAGGCCGACGAGGACCTGAAGGTCTCGCCCGATGAGCTGCGTGAGGGGGCGGCGCTGCTGGTGGTGCGCAAGGGGCCCAACGAGGGGAGCAAGTACATGCTTGACGCCGAGGTGACCCGGGCGGGGCGCCATCCCGATTCCGACATCTTCCTCGACGACATCACCGTGTCGCGGCGTCACGCCGAGATCGTCCGTCGCGCCGACGGGTTCCACGTTCTCGACGTCGGCTCGCTGAACGGGACCTATGTGAACCGCGACCGGGTGGAGGAAGCCAAGCTGGCCAACGGCGACGAACTCCAGATCGGGAAGTTCAAGCTCGTCTTCTTCACGGGGCACTGATGGGCGACGCCCGGGGGCTTCAACAGCCTCCCCCTTCCGATGGCAGCCGTTCGATCGGGGAGATCCTCGACGACCTGCGGGGCGACTTCCCCGACATCTCGGTGTCGAAGATCCGGTTCCTGGAGAGCCAGGGGCTGATCACCCCGGAGCGGTCGCCGTCGGGCTACCGCCAGTTCACCGAGGCCGATCTCGAGCTCCTGCGCTGGATCCTGCGCCAGCAGCGCGACCACTACCTGCCGCTCAAGGTGATCCGGCGCCGGCTGAAGGACGGCGACGGTCCCGGGCCGGCGGTCGAAGTGTCGAGCCCGGCGGCAGCAGACCCCACCGCGCCCACGCCCACCGCGCCCACGCCGCCCACCGTGCCGGCGGCGCCGGGCATCCGGGCGGCGGCGGCGTCCCTGGCGGTCGACCAGGCCCGGCTCACCCTGCCCGACCCGGCGCCGGCCGCGCCGCCCGATGAGGACGCCGTCTGGCTCGTGCCCGACGGCGGGCCCGACCCCGCCACGTCCCCGCCCACCCCGGCCGGGGCGCTGTCACCGGCGCCCGCCGTCGCCGACGAGCTGTGGCCGGCCGGGGGAGAGGCCCGCTACAGCCGCAACGACATCCGTCAGGAGACCGGTCTCGACGAGCGGTCCATGGGCGAGCTGGAGTCGTTCGGGCTGTTGCCGGCGGCCGGCCCCGAAGGGTACGGCCCCGAGACCCTCCGGATCGCCGAGATCGCCGCCGCCTTCTTCGGCTACGGGGTCGAGGCCCGCCACCTGCGGATGTACAAGACGTTCGCCGAGCGGGAGGCGGCCTTCCTGGGGCAGGTCGTCATGCCGAAGGTGAGCCCCAAGGATCCGGGTTCGGCCGCCCGGGCCACGGACGCCCTCACCGAGCTGGCCCGGCTCGGGGCGGCCCTACGGCTGTCGATGCTGCGAGTGAGCATCGGGCCTCCGCCCCGGGGGATGGGCGGTGTCCCCCCGACAGAGGCGGCGGGAGCCGCCAAAGACAGGGCATGATCGGGCGGTGACGTCGGGGATCGCCGCGGTGCCGAAGCCCTGGATGGACGCCGCCGAGGTGGCGGAGACCGTCGTCCGGCTGGCGGGGGAGATCGACCGCGACCATCCCGACGGCGTCGTCCTGATCGGCGTCCTCAAGGGGTCCCTGTTCTTCCTGGCCGACCTGGCCCGGGCGATCACCGTGCCGTGCGAGGTGGACTTCATGGCCATCTCCCACTTCGCCCCCGACTCCGGCCGGGTCCGCATCGTGAAGGACCTCGAGGGCGACATCAGCGGCCGGGCCGTCGTGGTGGTGGAGGACGTCGTCGACACCGGGCTGACGCTGTCGTACCTGCTGGGCCAGCTCCAGTCCCGGAACCCCGCCAGCCTCGCCGTCTGCGCTCTCCTCGACCGGTCGCGGCGCCGGATCGTGCCCCTGCCGACGCGCTACCTCGGCGTGGCCATCGACGACGAGTTCATGCTCGGCTACGGCCTCGACTACGGCGAGCGGTACCGCAACCATCCCGGCCTCGTCATCGGCGATCTCCGGGTCCTGGAACGGGATCCTGACGCCTATGTGTCGAATCTGTACGGCCGGGAAGACCCTTCCTAGCCCGCCTCCGGAGTCGCCGGGCGGCGCTGCTAGGGTGACGGAACGACCGCCGGAGGCAGACCCGTGATCCGTCTTTCGCTCGTCGGGGTACGAGTCGAGGTTCCCAGCAACCAGCCGATCGTCCTGCTGCGCGAAGAGGCCCCCGGCCGCCGCTACCTGCCGATCTTCATCGGCCAGCCGGAGGCGACGGCGATCGTCTACGCCCTCCAGGGTATGGAGAGCCCCCGGCCGATGACGCACGACCTGTTCAAGAACGTGCTCGAGGAGGTGGCGGCCCGGATCGACCGGATCGTGATCACCGAGCTCAAGGAAGGCACGTTCTACGCCGAGCTCGAGGTGCTCCTGGCCGGCACCCGGCACCGGATCTCGTCCCGCCCGTCCGACGCCATCGCCCTGGCGGTGCGCTACGAGGAGCCCGTCCCGATCTTCGCTGCCGACTCGGTCCTGGAAGAGGCCGGCGTCGTGTTCGAGAGCGACGATGAGGAGGAGCAGGTGGAGCAGTTCCGGGAATTCCTGGAACGCGTCCGCCCGGAGGACTTCGCCCCCTGACCCGCGGGGCGCTTCCGGGAAGAGTCCGCGTCCACAGCCTTCTCCACAACCTTCTCCACACCCTCCGTTGACAGCGCGCCCCCCCGGGGTATGCTTGACGCTGGTGTAACTACGCCTCTGTGGTTCCGGAGCCGCCGGAAACCAGGGGGCCAGAGGAGGCCCGACTCCGATGGTGATGACCGGCTTTCGAGGTCCACAGGTCTGCAAGATCGTGGGGATCTCGTACCGCCAACTCGACTACTGGGCGCGGACGGATCTGATCCGCCCGTCCATCGCGGACGCGCGAGGGAGCGGGACGCAGCGGCTCTACTCCTATCGGGACCTTGTCGAGCTCAAGGTGATCAAGCACCTGCTCGACGCCGGGATCTCGCTGCGGACGGCACGGACGGCGATCGAGTACCTCCGGGACCACCTGGGGGAGGAACTGGCCTCGGCCAGCCTGGTCATCAACGGTTCCCGCTCGCTCCTGGCCCGGACGGGTGACGAGGTCATCGATCTCGTCCGCCAGGGCCAGGGCGTCCTGAACATCCTCCCGCTGGCGGGGATGATCCAGGAACTCGACAGCCAAATCCTCGAGCTCGCACCGAGCGCCGTCGTGGTGCCAGGCCATGGCATCACCACCGTGCCGGTGGCGGCGGCCGAAGGGGGGTAGTCGTTGGATCCGCCCCTGCCCCATGAGCAGGTTCGGTTCGCCCACAACTCCGAGCGCCAGTTCGCCCGGTTGCTCGACTTCTACGGCATCGAATGGCAGTACGAGCCGCGCACCTTCACCCTCGAGCGCGACAAGGCCGGCAATCCCGTCCAGGCCTTCACCCCCGACTTCTACCTCCCGGCGTACGACCTCTACATCGAGATCACCACGCTCAACCAGAAGCTGGTGACGAAGAAGAATCGCAAGGCCCGCCGCCTCACCGAGCTGTACCCCGAGGTGAAGATCCGGGTCTTCTACCAGCGGGACTACCTGAGCCTCCTCATGAAATACGGGCTGGAGCCGCCGTCGCAGCTGGTGACCGACGGCGCCGCGCCGCCGTTCTGGCTGGCCGAGCCGCCCCCGCCCGTCGCACCCCCCGCTGCGCCTCCCTCGAAGCGCCCGAAGTCCGCTTGAGGGGTCGGTAGTCTCGCTCCCATGAGCGACAGCGCAGACGTTCGCCACAGCCCTCTCGACGCCGAGCACCGCGCCCTCGGCGGCCGGATGGTGCCGTTCGCCGGGTGGGACATGCCGATCCGGTACGGCAGCGTGCTCGACGAACACCGGGCCTGCCGGACGGGCGCCGTGGTGTTCGACGTGTCGCACATGGGGTCGGTCTGGATGCGGGGCCCCGGCGCCGTCGCCGCCCTCCAGGGCCTGCTGACCAACGACCTCGGCCGGATCGGGCCGGGGCGGGCGCAGTACACCCATCTCCTCGACGACGACGCCTCGGTGGTCGACGACCTCATCGTGTGGTGGGTGCGGCCCGAGGAGCTCCTCGTGATCCCCAACGCCGCCAACACCGCCGCCGTGCTGCCGGCGCTGCAGGCGGCGGCCGCCGGCGCGCCCGGAGGGGCGGACGTGGAGCCGGTCACCGAGCAGCGGGCGCTGCTCGCCGTCCAGGGCCCCGAGGCCCGCCGGCGGCTGGCCGACCTGGCCCCGGAGGCGGCGGCGGTGGCCCACTTCGGGGCGGTGCCGACCACGCTTCCCGGTGGGGCGTCGGGCCTCGTCGGGGGGACGGGCTACACCGGCGAGGACGGCGTCGAACTGTTCGTGCCGGTGGAGGCGGCCGTCGACGTGTGGCGGGCGTTGGTGGCGGCCGGGATCACCCCGGCCGGGCTCGGCGCCCGCGACACCCTGCGCCTCGAGATGGGCTATCCGCTCCACGGCCACGAGCTCG
>JAUZEX010000817.1 GCA_030838815.1 Actinomycetota bacterium | reverse complement strand
GTCACCATCGGCCGCCGCCCGTGAGCACCGACCCCCGGATCCCGGCCGCCTTCAGGGGCCCGTCCGCCACCCGCGACCCGTTGCACTGGTGCGTGTTCACCACCGTCAGCCTGCTCACGTGGGCTCTCGGCCCGGCCGCGCTCGTCGGATTCTCGGCGATGGGCCTGGTGGCCTACCTCCGGGTGGTGGCCGCAGGCCGGCGCGACACCCGCTGCCTGCTCCGCGACACCCGGCTGGTCCTCGTCTACCTGTCCATCGTGCTGGCCCTGGGAGTGACGGCGACCGTCCGCGGCTGGTGAACCCCCTAGTCAGGTAGCAGCCAGGCAGGGGCCAGATAGGTGACAGGAAATGGTCATGGGGCCTACATCCTCGCTTCACGGACGGGCAACGGCGCCTCCGTATGGTTCGGCCGAATTCATCCGTCCGAGCAACAGAGGAGCTCATGGGAATGCGACGATCGGCCGTCAGACGGCCGGGCTGGGATCGAACGAGTAGCGGTCGATCGGTACCGAAGACGCTCATCGCCAGCGTGGCCGTGGCCGGGTTGCTGCTCGCCGCCTGCGGAAGCGACGACGAGCCCACCACCAGCGGCGGTGGCACCGAGACCCCGGCGTCAGAAACCGTCAAGGTCGGCGTACTCCAGTCGCTGAGCGGGACGATGTCGATCAGCGAGGTGGCGGTCAAGGACGCGGCCCTGCTCGCCATCAAGGAGATCAACGCCGCCGGCGGCGTGATGGGCAAGACCATCGAGCCCATCGTCGAGGACGGGGAGTCCAAGCCCGAGGTCTTCGCCCAGAAGATCGACAAGCTGCTGAACACCGACAACGTGTCCGTGGTCTTCGGCGGATGGACCTCGTCGAGCCGCAAGGCCATGAAGCCGGTCGTCGAGGGCGCCGACGGGCTGCTCTTCTACCCGGTGCAGTACGAGGGCCTCGAAGTCTCGCCCAACATCTTCTACACCGGCGCCACCACCAACCAGCAGATCATCCCGGGCCTCGACTACCTCAAGCAGGCCGGCCTCACCAAGATCTTCCTGGTCGGCTCCGACTACGTCTTCCCCCGCACCGCCAACAAGGAGATCAAGGCCTACGCCGCCGACCCGGCCAACGGCATCGAGATCCTGGGCGAGGAGTACCTGCAGCTGGGAGACACCAACGTCCAGGGCATCGTCCAGAAGGTGCTCGACGCCAACCCCCAGGCCGTGTTCAACACCCTGAACGGTGACACCAACGTCGCCTTCTTCAAGGAGTTGAAGGCCAAGGGCAACACCCCCGAGAAGATCCAGACGGTCTCCGTCTCGATCGCCGAGGAGGAGACTGCCGGCGTCGGCATCGACAACCTGGTCGGGCACCTGGTGGCGTGGAACTACTACCAGACCACCAACAATCCCAAGAACACGGCCTTCGTGGCCGCCTACAAGGCCGAGTTCGGCGCCGACCGCCACACCGACGACCCCATCGAGGCCGGCTACAACTCGGTCTACATCTGGAAGGCGGCGGTCGAGAAGGCCCAGTCCTTCGACGTGGCCAAGGTGACGGCGGCCGCCGGCGGGCTGGTCCTCGACACCCCTGAGGGCACGCTCACCGTCCACCCGACCAACCACCACGTCTTCAAGACCGCTCGGATCGGCAAGGTCAACAGCGCCGGACTGATCGACGAGGTCTGGAACTCAGGATCGCCGATCGCTCCCGACCCATGCCTCGACACCTACACCTGGGCTGCGGGACTGGCTACCGGCGAGGCACGCGCCGAGTGCGACGCGGCCAAATAGGCCATCGGGCGGGGTGAGGACGTTCGCCGCCTCGGTCTGGGTCCGCCCGGGCCGAGGCGGCGAACCCCTCGCACTCCCTACCGGAGGAGCGACCACGTGGAAACCTTTCTGAGCAACGCCTACATAGGGATCACCCTCGCCTCGCTCTTCCTCCTGGTCGGGCTGGGGCTCACCTTCACCTTCGGCCAGATGGGCGTCATCAACATGGCCCACGGCGAGTTCATCATGGCCGGGGCCTACGTGCCCTACGTGCTCCAGACCACCCTCTTCGAGGGGGCCAAGGGCGCCGCCGTCCTGGTCGCCCTCCCCGTCGCCTTCGTCGTCGCCGGCCTCATGGGCGTGGTCATGGAGCGAGTGCTCCTGCGGCGGATGGCGGGCCGGCCCCTCGACACCCTCCTCGTCACCTTCGGGGTCAGCCTGATCCTGCAGCAGGCGGCCAAGGACCTGTTCTCGGCCGAGAACAAGGAGGTCACCACGCCGACGTTCCTCCAGGGCCAGACCCACCTCTTCGGCGTCACCATCACCCACACCCGCCTGTTCGTCCTGGTCGTGGTCCTCGCCTGCCTGGCCGGCGTCGCCTTCTTCCTCAGCAAGCTGGCCGCCGGGCGGCGCATGCGGGCCGTCATGCAGAACCGGGACCTGGCCGCGGTCAGCGGCCTGCCCGTCTCCCGGGTCGACGCCACCACCTTCTTCCTCGGCTCCGGCCTGGCCGGCGTGGCCGGCGTGGCCGTGTCCCTGATCGGGTCGATCGGCACGTCAACCGGCACCTCCTACATCCTCTTCGCCTTCCTCGTGGTCATCGTCGGCGGCGTTGGCAGCCTGCGGGGAGCGGTGATCGCCGCCCTCGTCCTCGGGATTCTCAGCTCCTACGTCGAGTACTGGACGTCGTCCACCCTGGCCAAGGCGGCCACCTTCGCCTTCGTCATCCTGTTCCTGCAGTGGCGGCCCAACGGCATCGTCTCCTTCCGGACCCGGGGGCTCACGGCATGAGCGACACGACCATCGTCACTCCCCCGTCGGAGCGAATGGGCGAGACCGATCCCGCGGTCAAAGCGCCCAAGCGGACGCCGTTGTCGCTGCTCATGCCGGGGTCGTCCAACCCGTGGGCGGGACGGCTGGCCTTCGCCGCCTTCGCCGTCGTCCTGCTGGCCGTCCCCAGCTTCATGGGCAACCCGGCCGACATCCGGCAGTGGGCGGAATGGCTCTGCTACGCCATGATCGCCGTCGGCCTCGACATCGCGTGGGGCTACGGCGGCATGCTCGCCCTCGGCCAGGGCCTGTTCTTCGGCCTCGGGGCCTACGCCATGGGCATGCACCTGTCGCTGGAGAACGTGCCCAAGGGCTCGCTCCCGTCGTTCATGAGCCTGTACAGCGACTACAGGGAGCTGCCGCTCCTGTGGAAGCCGTTCCAGAGCTTCTGGTTCACGGCCTTCGCCGCGGTGCTGCTCCCGATGCTCATCGCCGGGCTGCTGGGACTGCTCGTGTTCAAGCGCCGGATCCGGGGACCCTTCTTCGCCATCCTCACCCAGGCCACGGCCGTGATCTTCGCCCTGCTCCTGATCGGCAACCTCAAGCTCACGTCCGGCTTCAACGGGCTCACCGGGTTCACCAAGATCTTCGGCCGCAACAAATACCGGCCGGACACCAACAAGTGGCTGTACATGGTGGCGGCCGTCGGACTGCTGGTCGTGCTGGCCATCGCCATGAAGGTGGTCCGCAGCCGGTACGGCAAGCTCCTGCAGGCCACCCGGGACAGCGAGGACCGGGTCCGCTTCCTGGGCTACGACCCCGCCATCGTCAAGACGGTCGGGTTCATGATCGCGGCGGGCATGGCCGGGCTGGCGGGGGCCATCGCCGCCCCCGTGTTCGGGATCG
>JAUZEX010000792.1 GCA_030838815.1 Actinomycetota bacterium | reverse complement strand
CGCCCCCGCCTCCGTCGCCGGCGCCTCCATCGCCGCCGCCTCCATCGCCGCCGCCTCCATCGCCGCCGCCTCCATCGCCGCCGCCTCCATCGTCCCCGCCTCCGTCCCCGCCGCCTCCATCGTCCCCGCCGCCTGCGTCCGCGCCGCCTCCGGCCCCGCCTCCCACCGGCGCGGCCCGCACCGCGCCCGGCGCCGCCACCCACCCGGGCGTCGGACGGCGACGGGCACCCGTCCGGATACCGCCGGGCATGCAGCACGACGATCCGGCGGCGGTGGCGGCGATGGTCCGCACGCCGGCCGTGGCGGTGATCGTCGACGGCTACAACGTGTCGATGCTGGCCTGGCCCGACACCAGCGCCGCCGAGCAGCGGGACCGGCTCTGCGACGCCCTGGTCGAGTTCCAGCTCCGGACCCGCAGCGAGGTCACGGTGGTGTTCGACGGCGCCGAGGTCCCCGGAGTGCGGCCACTGCGCCGTCGGGGGCTCCGGGTGGTGTTCTCGGCCGCCGGCCAGGAGGCTGACGACGTCGTCGTCGACGAGGTGGTCTTCCGCCCGGCCGAGGTGCCGGTCATCGTCGTCTCCTCCGACCGGGAGGTCAGGGCCGCGGCGGAGGCCGAGGGGGCCACCGTCCTTCCGGCCGACACCTTCCTCCAGCTCATGCGGCGCTGACCCGGCCCCGAGACCGGCCCGGCGGCGAGCCGGATCACCCGTCCCAGATCCAGGCCAGCGTCAGGGCCGAGGCCAGCGCGAACCCGGCGGTCACGGCGGCCCAGCCGGCGGCGTAGCCGTGATGGTCGACGGCCCAACCGAACGACACCGGCCCGACCAGGAAGCCGACGTAGAAGCCGAGCAGCACCCGGCCCGACGCCCGGCCCGCCACCGACACCTCGACGTCGCGCACGATGGACAGCATCCCCAGCGAGTTCCAGGCCACCGCTGTCGCCCCGAACAGCGCCGCTCCCACCCACAGCAGGCCCGACACCCGCGCCGCCGCCGTCCCCATCGCCAGGGTGGCCAGCACGGACCCGACGGCCAGCGTCCCGAGCGAACGCAGCACGGGCTTCGTGGTGCGGTCCTGCCGGCGTCCCCAACCCACCCGGGCCAGGATGCCGACGAAGCCCATGAGCGCCGCCGTCAGGCCGGCCGTTCCCCGGGCGAAGCCGAGTTCCTCCACGGCGTAGAGCGGCAGGTAGGCGCTCACCGCCCCGACCCCGAAACCCATCAGCAGGGCGTAGACGGCCAGGCGGTTGACCGCCCGGTCGAACCGGCGCGGCGCGGGCCCCGCCGGGACCCGCTTGGCGGCCGCCGCCCCGTCCGCCGTGCCTGCTCCGTCTGACGGCCGGGGCACGAACCGGGCGGCCAGCGCCAGCCCGGCCGCCCCCAGCAGCGCGCAGCTCCCGAGGGCGGGCCGCCAGCCCGCGACGTCGGCGACGCGGGGCAGGACGAAACCGGCCAGGAAGGCGCCGACCTGCACCCCCGACTGCTTGATCCCGGTCACGATGCCGTGCCGCCCGGCCTGCACAACCCGGGCGGCCAGCTGGTTGGTGGCCGGATTGCCGAAGGCGATCGAGATGCCGAACACGCCCGCGCCCGCCACCAGCCCGGCGTAGTGACGCCCGGCGAAGGCGGCCACCGCCACGCCCAGCCCGCCGCTGGCGAAGGCGACCATCAGTGACCGCCGCCCGCCGAAGCGGTCGACCAGCGGGCCGGCCACCGGGGACAGCACGGCGCCGACGGCATACATCACGGTCGTGAGCGACCCGAGCGCCGTCCGGGTCATCCGCAGGTCATCGGTGATGAACGGCCCGAGCGCGCCGAGGGCATAGGGCAGGAACGTGCAGACCGCCATCCCCAGCGTCAGGGTGACAACGAAGCCGATCTCCGAACGCCTCACCGAAGGGGCGACACGCTACCTGACGGACGCCGTCGGACGTGGGTAGGCTGCGCCCGGATCACTTCCCCAGGACCGGGTTCATCGCCACAACCGGCTGTTACACTCCGCCCGCTCAACGGGGCGGGGACGGGCAACTTGCGGGGGAAGGATGCCAAAGCTTCATCTCGTCGGAATCACGCCTGATCACCGGGGTCTCGTGCTCAGCGAGCACGCCCGGTCCAAGCGCGGCGACATGGTCCTCGAGATCGACGACCGGTTGCTGGAAGCCATCGAAAAAGCCCAGCGGCTGCGCACCCGCGACGAGGGGCACGGCCTCGAGTCGGCCGCGCTGCCGTCGAAGCGCATCGCGGTCAACGGCGACGCCGCCACCGTCGCCCGCCTCAGCCCGAGAGAGATCCAGCAGCGGCTCCGGGCCGGGGAGTCGATCACGGCCATGGCCCGTTCCTCGGGGACGGACGAGGCCTGGATCCGCCGCTTCGCCGCGCCGGTGCTGGCCGAACAGGCGAAGGTCATCGAACAGGCCCGCACCCTCACGCTCACCAAGCGCGGTGTCGGGCCGTCGGGAGCCACGCTCGGCCCGTCGGTGGCGGCCAACGTCATCGACCGCGGCGTACCGCTGACCCTGCCCGACCTCGACGCCGGCTGGGGTGCCTACCAGCGCCCGGAGGGGGGCTGGCACGTCACCTTCACGTTCCCGCTGCGGGGTCGCCGCCAGACGGCCGAGTGGGAGCTCGACGTCGCCGCCGGCGACCTGACCGCCCGCAACAAGCTGGCGTCGGAGCTCGGGTGGCGGGAGCCCGGGAAAAGGCTGCCGCAGCCGGCGCCGGCCCGTTCCGCCCCGGCGCCGAAGCGGCCCGCACGCGGCGCCACCGCCGCCGTCCCGGGCGCGCCGAGCGCGCCCGATCAGGGATCGGCGACGGAAGGCGCTGCCGGTCCCGATGAGGCATCGGGTCTGGAAACCGCTGCGGTCGAGGCCCCAAGTCCGTCGGGCGTCGCCAGCGACGTCACGACCGGCGCTGAATCCGCCACGCTGAACGAACACGTCATGACCGGCGGCCCGGGAAGCGTCCTGACCGGCGACGCCACGACCGGCGGCCCGGCGGGCGTGCTGACCGGCGACTCGACTACCGGCACCTCATCGGGCGGCGCGGTCAGCCGAGCCGAAACCGGCGCTGAGTCGGGCGCCGCGACCGACAATGCCACGGCCGGCGCCGCATCGGGCGCCGTGGCCGGCCCGGCACGGGCGGGCGCGGCAAAGACCGCCGCCGGTGACGCCGAGAGCGCCCAGAGCCTGCCGCTCGGCGATCCGGAACCGGAGGCCCTTCCCTCGTCGGGCGGGCTGGTGCGCAAGGCGCCGGCCCCGGCCCGGAAGCCTGCGGCCCGGAAGGCGCCGGCGTCGAAGACGGCGACCCGGAAGCCGGCCGCGCCGGCGGCCAAGCGGGCGGCGGCGGCGGTGACCGAGACGGCGGCGCGGAGCGTCGCGCCGGTGCCATCGGCCGATCCCGACACGGGGCCCTCCCGGCGGGCCGGATCGATGCCTCCCACCGACCTCGACGTGGTCGACGTGCTCGACGACTTCCCGCTGCTCGACGAAGACGACAGGCCGGACACGGTGATCGTCCTCCCGCCGTCGCCGGAGGACGAGGCCGGCGACTGGCGTCAGGCGTCCGGGTCGACCGAACCGGAGGAGCAGGACGACGGCCCCACCGGGCCGATCTCGCTCCGGGCCCGTCCGCAGCCGGCGCCGGTCGGCCCGCCGCCGGCCCCGCCGGGAGGCCCGCCCGCACCCTGACCGGAGGGCGGGCGGCCGGTCCGCACTAGGGCTTGAACTTGAACAACGGCTCCACCGTGGTGGTCGTCGTCGACCGCCCGGTGGCAGGCCGCGTCGTGGTGACCTCCGCCGCGGGCCGGACGGCCACCCACAGGAAGTAGATCAGGAGCCACACCACGGCGAGCCCGAGCGTCGGAAGGAAGCGAGGAGGTTTCGCAGGCATCGGCGGGCGCAGGATAGCGACTTGTTACGCTCCCGCAGGTATGGCCGGGATCAGTCTTTCTGGTGTGACCAAAGCGTTTCCCGGCGGGGCGGTGGCCGTTTCGTCGCTTGACCTGGAAGTTGGCGACGGGGAGTTCCTGGT
>JAUZEX010000755.1 GCA_030838815.1 Actinomycetota bacterium | reverse complement strand
CGTCGTCCTCGGCCGCGTTCTCCTTCAGACGGGTGAAGCGCTGCATCGCCTGCACGAGATGGCGTCGGTGGACCTGGAGCAGCTCGCCGACCTCGACGCCGGGCACCGTGAGCGCCACCAGCACCTTGATCACGAGCTCGTCCCGGGGCGGGGCGTCGTCCGCTCCCGGTGTCCGCAGCCAGTCCATCAGCTCGCCATGGCCGGCGTCGGTGATGCGGAAGCCCTTCTGGGGGCCTTCGCTCTCGGCGTCGTCGGACTCGACCAGCCCGTCGCGCTCGAGCCGCTGGAGCGTCGTGTAGACCTGCCCGACGTTGAGCGGCCACACCTCCCCGGTCTTGGCCTCGAACTCCTGCCGGAGCTGCAGGCCGTACTTGGGGCCCTCGCTCAGCAGGGCGAGGAGGGCGTGCCGGACGCTCACCGCTCCAACTTTCTCGGTATCATACTGAGTATTCTACGGGTTATACCGAGGCCGGGAAAGGCGGTCCTGGCAGCTTCGTCCCTTTAGGCTCTCGCCCAATGCTCACGGTGAGGTCGTTGCCGACGCATGAGGTGCCGCCGGCCCGGCTGGCTGACATCCGGGCCTTGCTCGACGCCGCCTTCCGCGGTGATCCCGACGGCGACTTCGATGATGACGACTGGGCCCACACCATCGGCGGTCTGCACGTGATCGTGCTGGAGGATGGACTGGTCGTCGCCCATGCCGCTCTGGTGTCGCGCACCATCGAGGTGGACGGCCGCCCGTTCAGGACCGGCTACGTCGAGGGTGTGGCCACCCTCCCGCATCGGAAGGGGGAGGGCCTCGGTACCCTGGCCATGGAGCCGATCACGGCGCAGATCCGGCTCGCCGAAGAACTCGGTGTGCTCGGCACGGGCGCCTACCGGTTCTACGAGCGTCTCGGCTGGGAACGGTGGCGGGGCCCTTCCTACGTGCGGCGTCACGACGGCTCCGTGGAGCGCACGGCGGAGGACGACGACGGCCTGATGGTGCTGCGCACGGGCCCCAGCGCCGCCATCGACCTGACGTCACCGATCACGTGCGACGACCGGCCGGGCGACTGCTGGTGACGGCCGGGTCGACGACAAGCTCCGGCGGTCGCCCCGTCGTTTGATTGTCCGCTTCGCGGGTAGTTGTGCCCGTGTAAGGGGCCGCTTCCGGATCGGGGGCGGTGGATTGCGGCACGGGCCGAGCGACGTGGAGGCAGCATGCGCAGGATCTGGACCATCGTGGCCGGGGTGGCGTTGGTCGTCGGGGTTTCCGCCCCGGCGTGGAGTGCGGATCGAGGCGATCATCGTGACGGCAACCGCTCCGAGAGCCACGAGCACCATGGCGACCGCGAGGCGCACCATCACGACGGTCGGTACGGGGACGGCGGCTACTACGGGTACTACGGCTACGGCCGCTGCGGCTACTACGGATGCGGCGGTCCGTACTACGGCCCCTACTACGGCGGCTACGGCTGCAACTACGACTATCCGTGCGACGCCTCCTACGACCACCAGTCGTCCGACTGCTTCAAGTACTCCCACAGTGGTCACGCCACGCGGGACCCGAACTGCCAGTACGACCCGTCCTGTGACTGCTGGTACCGGTCGTCCGATTCACCGCCGAAGCAGGGCGCCGATCCCGGCAACTCCGGATCGACGCCCCCGAGCGGAGGCAATACCGGTGGTGGCAACGGCGGCGCCGGGACAGGCGGCGGTGGAGGAACAGGCGGCGGTGGAGGAACCGGTGGCGGTGGAACCGGTGGCGGTGGAACCGGCGGCGGCGGCTGATGGAGCGGATCACCGTGATTTAGCGGGCCGGGTTCCGGTGGGACAGGCCGAGGGTCCACCACTGCCGGCGGCTCTCGAGCCAGTCGTGACAGCGGGCCTGGGCCACGCCGTCCGGGGCGGCGATGCGGAGGCATTTGTTGCTTTCGAGCCGGGCGCGGGTGGCCGGGACGGACACCACACCGCAGATGACGGCCAGCAGCGAGACGGCGGCGATGCCGAGCCGGCGGCCCCGGGTCATCGAACGCCGGGAGGTGGGCCGGAGCCGGCCGTAGGCGACCGACGCCCAGGTGCCGGCGGCGACGGCGGCGACCGCCAGCACGAGCAGGAGCCGCACGGTTCCCAGGGCGGCCCGCAGCACATCCCAGCTGATCACGACGAACCACGAGAAGGCGACGACCGCGACCACGGCGGCGGCCACCGCGGCCACCGCCGCTGCGATGCTCAGGATCCGGACGGCCGGATTCTCGACGTCTGCGCCCATGGTCCGATCTTCGCCGGTCCCGGCTCCGCCTCCCCCCGCCATCACCGGATCTCTGCCGGAACCGGACGCGATGTCCGATTAGCGTGGCCGCCACCGTTATGGAAATCGAACCGACAAGGGGAGCCGACCAATTGAGCGGGCAGCGGATCGACGGCATCGACCCCGAGGCGGCGGACGGGCGGGTCCGGGCCGTGCGCGAGGCCCAGGTGGCCCGGTGGGGGGCGCCGTTGCGGAACCAGCTCGTCTACGCCCGGGTCCCGGCGATCTTCCGGGCGGTGCGGGGCATGTGGGCTGGTCTGGCCGAGGCCGGCCTCGTCGACGAGCGGCTGCAGGCGCTGCTCAACCGGCGGGTGGCGGCGCTCAACGGCTGCGAGTTCTGACAGGACATCAACGCTGCCGTGGGCCGCGACCTGGGACTGAGCGCCGACAAGGTGGAGTGGGTCGCCCGCTGGACGGAGCGGCCGGAGCTGTTCGACGACCGTGAACGGGTGGCGCTGGAGTACGCCGACACCATCACGCTCTCCGACCGCGACGTCGACGACGCCCTGTTCGGACGGCTCCGGCGGTGCTTCGACGACGACGCCATCGTCGTCCTGACCGAGGTGATTGCCTGGGAGAACGCCTCGAGCAAGTTCAACCGGGCGCTGCGCATCGGATCCCAGCACCTCTGGCGCTGACTCCCGGTCGCCACGGTCGGGCGGGCGGCGGCGACGGCAGGAGTCGTTAGCATCCGGCGGATGCTTGTCCTCGCCGCCGTCGTGTCCGTGGTGCTGGCGGGCTGGATGGCTTTCGTCCAGCCCTTCGCCGGCCGGCGGCGCTACCAGCAGCTGCTGGAGCGACTCCGTCACGACCCGTCCGCCCGGCTCCACCACTACCGGCGGGGCATCGCCTTCGAATGGGGCGGCGCCGCCCTCGTCGGCCTGCTGGCGCTGCTGGCCCACGATCGGGTGCGGTCCCTGTGGCCGCCCGGGGACCACACCTCGGTGGCAAACCAGGTCCCCGGCATCGCCGTCGCCCTCATTGCCGTGACCGCCATCTACCGGTTCGGCGGGGAGGGCATCCGCCGGGCCCTGGCCGTGCAACTCAAGCCGGTGGCCGCCCTCCTGCCCCGCACGGCCGCCGAACGCCGGGTGTTCGCCCTCCTGGCCCTGACGGCCGGAATCTGCGAGGAGGTGCTCTACCGCGGCTTCGGCCTGGCCGCCCTGCGCTGGGCGGCACCGGGCATGGGGAATCGGGCGCTGATCGGCGTCACCGCCGTCGCCTTCGGGATGGCGCATCTCTATCAGGGCGTGAGGGGCGTCGTCCTCACCGGTCTGGCCGGCGCCTACTTCGCCTGGATCGCCATCTCCACCGGGAGCCTGGTGCCGGTCATGGTGCTGCACGCCGTCCTCGACCTGCGCATCCTCGGCCTGCCCCTCGACGCCGTCCCGTTCCCGGCGCCCGCCGCCGACGCCTGACGGCCGGCGCCCCGTGACGCGTGGGCGACGACCGTGACCTACCCGGCGGCCGACCGGCTCGGGTCGAGGGTGCGGGCCGTCACCAGGAGGCTCGACGTCAGGGCGTTGATCTCGTCGCCGGGGCGGTAGTCGAACGACACGTGCGGTTTGTCGCCGGCGGCGACGGCGAAGGGCGTGGCGAGCGGCGTGGCGAGGGGCATGACCAGATAGCCCATGATCCACTCGGGGGACGGGCCCGACGGTTGGATGGCAAGGAGGTTCTTGGTCACCACCCGGACGGCGTTGAAGATGCCGGCCCGGGTGATGGCGAGCGGACGGTCCATGGCGCAGCGGTCGGGGAGGACCTGGTCGTAGGTGAAGGCCTGGAAGACCTCCGGCGGGCCGAGCTCGACGGTCCGGGTCTGGTGGAGCGAACGGGCGTCCTGGAACAGGGGAGTGGTCGCCAGGTAGCCGTGGTAGGCGAAGTCCTGCTGGACCGGCTGGATCGCCTGGAGCGTGGCCTCCGGGATCATCCGGGGCAGCGGGCCGCCGAACCGAGCGAGGTAGCGCCGCTTGAACGAGCCGATCACGCTGAGCTGCTTCTCGCGCAGCAGCCCCGTGTGGAGCATCTCGCAGATCACCACGTCGACCGGCTCGGGGGGCAGAAAGTCTTCCGCGTCGGCATTGACGACCGTGACCCGGTCGCCGTGCTCGTTGGCGGCCAACGCCGCCCGGGCGGCGACCACCATCTCCGGCAGCTTCTCGACGCACCAGACCCGGGCGGCACCCTGACGGGCGGCGAACCATGACAGCACCCCGGTGCCACCGCCGAGCTCGACGACCCGCATCCCCGGGCGCACCGCCAGCGCGATTGCCGTCTCGAAGCCGTCCATGCGGGCCGCGTCGTTGAGCATGTTGAAGTGGTACTGGATCGGGATGACGTCGGCGGGGAAGGCCGGGGCACGAAGCTCGGGCACGGGAGGCTCCTGACGTGAGGCGCCTCCTGCGCAATGGCGGACCCATCCCAAGGTCCGGCGCGCCTCATCGTCAGACGCCACGCCGACCTGAGGCGCGCTCCCGCGTCGACCCGCCGGTCCGCTCAGCGCAGCCTCAGTGTCGTGGCAGAACCGGCGCCGCAACCTCCGTGAAGGGCCCGGCCATTGTGATCCACCGGGACCGGCCTGGCAGAGTGTCGGCATGGCCGAGCAGCCGGCGGTGGGCCGGGTGACCAGCATCGACGTCCGCCCGGGGCAGGTCGAGATCACCGCTGCGCCGGCACGGGTGCGGGTCGTGTTCCTCGCCGACGACGTCGTCCGCATCTGGATGGCCCCCGACGGCCGCTTCACCGATCCGGCCAACACGGCGCCGCCGCGGGGCGAGCCCGACGCCGGCATCGTCGTCAAGGCGGACTATCCCGGAGTCGAGCCGGAATTCGCCGACGAAGGGCAGTACTACCGGCTCAGCACCCGGACCCTCGCCCTGCGGGTGCACAAGGATCCCCTCACTTTCGGGTTGTGGCTCCGGCACGACGACGGGGACGACACCCTCATCGTGGAGGAGAAGCAGTGCCTGAGCTGGAACGGCGCCGCCGTCGCCCAGCACCTCTCCCGGGGCGCCGACGAGCAGTTCTTCGGCGCCGGCATGCAGAACGGGCGGTTCTCCCACCGGGCGGCGACCGTCGACGTCGAGGTCAGCTACGACTGGAACGACGGCGGATGCCCGAACTCGGTGCCGTTCTACCTCTCCACCGCCGGTTACGGCGTGTTCCGCAACACGTTCTCCCCGGGCTCCTACCGTTTCACCGACCCGGTGCGGACCCGGCACGAGGAGCACCGCTTCGACGCCTACTTCTTCGTCGGCGAGCCGAAGCACGTGATCGACCGGTACACCGAACTCACCGGGCGGCCGTTCCTGCCCCCCATCTACGGCCTGGAGATGGGCGACGCCGACTGCTACCTCTGCAACCAGAACCGGGGTCAGCGCCACACCCTCGACGCCCTGGCGGTGGCGGACGGTTACGTGGAGGAGAAGATGCCCCTCGGCTGGATGCTGGTCAACGACGGTTACGGCTGCGGCTACGAGGACCTCGACCAGGTCGCCGCCGGCCTCGCCGACCGCCACAT
>JAUZEX010000480.1 GCA_030838815.1 Actinomycetota bacterium | reverse complement strand
CGCGCCGTGGCCAGCCGACATGCTGGCGCCGCCGGGCGATGTCCTCGCCGATCCCGGGGCTGCGGTGCCGTCGACGGCGGTATCGGCGGGACCGGCGCCGACAGGGACGAAACTGCTGCCGCCCAGGGGTACCGGGCCAGGCACTGCTCGGGGCACCGCCCCGTCCACTGCGGTGACGACCCCCGCCGTCCCCGGGGTGCCGAGCCCACCGGTGACCGTCCCGCCCGGGACCGTGACGCCGCCCGACCCGCTGGCCCAACCGTCGGGCGCGATCGTCGTGCGCCCGTCCGTCGACCGGAACCATTACGGCGAGAACGAGGGCGTCATCCTCAGTGCCGATGTCTGCAACGCCGCCGCCCAGCCGGTGCAGTTCTACCTGTACCCGGGACAGGAGGTGCTCTTCTACGTCCGGGACCCGGGCGGGACGCGCATCGACAGCCGACTCGGGCAGGCGCTGGGCGGCGGGCAATGGGTCGTCTGGGCGCCCCTGCAGTGCCGCCACTACGCCAGCCAGCAGCGGTGGTGGCACGACGGCTGGGGCGAGCAGGCGCCCTACGGCTTCGGCGTGGCCGCCGCCGGCAAGTATCGGATCGAGGGCCAGTTCCAGGGCCAGCCGCCGAAGCGGCCGGAGGAGATGTCCCGCCTCGACGGCACGACTGGGTTGAGCGACCCCTTCGACCTCGATGGCGTCACCGTGGTCTTCAGCGTCGACAAGTCGCACTACGGCGCGGGCGACACCGTCCGCCTCACTGCCCGGGTCTGCAACCCGACAAGCCGGACGCAGGTGCAGACGTTCCGGTGGTCCCCCCGACAGGACGTCCGGGTCATGGTGCCCGACTACAGCCGCTCGACGGCGACGCTGTCCCCCAACGAGGGCCCGTCGCCCGCCTATGAGCAGACCTGGGACCCCGGCGCCTGCGTGGCGATCGCCTACGCCTGGAACCAGGGCGACGGCCTCGTGGAGGGGTCCGACGCCGGCGCCCTAACCGGCACACGCCGGGGCCCCGGCCCGTTCTCCGTCGAAGTCCTGTGGTACGGACGTAGCCGGGCCGACGACACGAGCGACCCCGGCTTCATTGTCTACCGGTTCGACAATCTCTTCTCGCTGGACTGACCGCAGGCTGTCGCGCTTGCCGCCCGAAAGTGTTCGCGCTGCTGTTCGAGGACCGGGTGCGCGCCGAACCGGCGATCACGCGTGGGTCGTGAATGGTCGACGATCACCGGCTGCGGGGACCGAGCGACGGCGATGACACCGCCACGTGGCCGATCGATTGCGTTCCGGTGGCACCGGCCGTTTGCCGGCGGGAACGGTCCGGGCCACCATGAGCCGGTGACGCGACTCACGGTGGAGCTGGTGCCGTCGACCTGTTGGTGGTCGAACGTGCGGAGCCACCTGCCACCGGCGGTGTGGGAGCGGCTGCGGCGGGCGACGGCCTTGGCGGCGGGGAACCGGTGCGAGATCTGCGGCGGTCGGGGGCGGCGCCACCCGGTCGAATGCCACGAGGTGTGGGACTACGACGACGGCCGGCGTGTGCAACGGCTGGTGCGGCTCATCGCCCTCTGTCCTGCCTGCCACGAGGTCAAGCACCTCGGCCTCGCGGCCAAACGGGGTCGCCACACCGCCGCCCTGGCCCACCTGGCCCGGGTCAACGGCTGGACGGTGGCCGACGCCGAGGCCTACGCCGAGGTGGTCTTCGAGCAGTGGGCGGCCCGCAGCCGCCACGACTGGACCCTCGACTGCACCGTCCTCGAAGCGCAGGGCGTCCACTTCGAGCCGACCCGAACCTCGAGCCCTGACGTTTGAGCGTCCGTTCTCTAGAAACTGCGGCCAGCGGTCAGCACCGGCGGGGTCAGAACAGCTCGCCGCGCACCAGGAGGCGGATCGATTCGACCGTCCGGCGGAACTCCGCCGGAGACGACTGGATGGCCCCGGCCCGGCTCAGGCCGGCGATGAGGGTGGCGCAGGCGTCGGCCACCGCGGCCCGCCGCGGTCGGGGAATGTCGGGGCTGGCGGCGGCCAGGGCGAGGAAGAAAGCCCGGACCCGGCCCATCTGGTCCCGCACCGGCGCCAGTTCGTCGGTGAGGCGGAGGTCGGCCGGCATGGCGGTGGCGAAGCCGCCGATGGTGGGGTCGGCCTCGTTGAGATCGGCGACCGCGGCCAGGACGGCGTCGAGTCGCTCCACGAACGGCCCGCCGCGGCCGGCGGCCCCTGCCTCCAGGGCGCCCAGCACCTCGTCGTAGACGTCGGCTGCCACCGCCAGGTAGACGTCGGCCTTGCCGGCGAAGTGGTGGTAGAGCACGGGGGCGCTGACCCCCGCCCGGGCGACGATCTCGGCGATGCCGGCGCCGGCGTAGCCCCGCTCGGAGAACACGGCCCGGGCGGCGGCCAGCACGGCGGCCCGCGTGTCGATGGCGTCCGGACCGGATGGCCGTCCGGGACCTCGCCTGGTGGTGCTCACGACCTCACTCTACGGACACCGGCGACAGGGTCAGCGGCGCAGGTCCCGGAAAGGGATCTCCTTGTCGACCCGGGGCTCGGCCGGAAGGCCCAGCACCCGCTCGGCGATGATGTTGCGCTGGATCTCGTCGCTGCCGCCGGCGAACCGGTAGCCGGGGGCGCCGAGGACGTGCTCGCTCCAGGCGTAGGCGCCCCACTCGCCGGTGTCGGCGACCAGACGGGCCCCGAGGACCTCGGTGGCCACGGCCGTCAGGCGGGTCATGTGCAGGGTCCAGGCCAGCTTGCCGATTGAGCCCTCCGGCCCGACGGCGTAGCCGACCCGGGCCGCGGCGGCGGCCCGCTCGGCGTTGAGCCGCAACAGGGTGGCGCCGATGAAGACGTCGGCTAGGCCCTGGCGCACCGATGGGTCGCCGCTCCGGCCGAAGTGCCGGGCGGCGGCGGCCAGCTGTTCCCACGAACCGCCCGGCCGCCGGCGCGACGAACCGGAGTGGCTCCGCTCGAAGCCCAGCGTGGTGAGGGCCACCCGCCACCCCTCGCCGACCTCGCCGAGCCGGAGGCCGTCGGGGATGCGGACGTCGGAGAAGAACACCTCGCTGAAGCTGGCCCCTCCGCTCATCTGGCGGATGAGTCTGATCTCCACGCCGGGCCGGTCGAGGGGGACGAGGAAGGCCGTCAGGCCCCGGTGCTTGGGGAGATCCGGGTCAGTGCGGGCGATCAGCTCCCCGTAGGCGGCGTGGGGCGCGCCCGACGTCCACACCTTCTGCCCGTTGACGATCCACTCGTCGCCGTCCTGGACCGCCCGGCACGACAGGTTG
>JAUZEX010000695.1 GCA_030838815.1 Actinomycetota bacterium | reverse complement strand
TCCGCAGAAGACGATGTCGGACGCCCAGCGGTTCTCGGCGGCGTAGCGGGCCAGTTTCAGGGAGTCGCCGCGGGAATCAGCCCAGCGGATGACCTCGTCGCGCTGGTAGTGGTGGCCCAGGATCAGGAGCCGGTCGGCGAGCTCGGCTTTGGCCGCGGCAATGCGGGCCTCGAGCTCGGCGGGCGCGGCCAGGGTGTAGACGTCGGGCAGCGGCTGCTGCAGTCGGAGCATGTGGTTTCGCCCTCCGAGATGCGAGCTCCGGTATTGGCCGGTGGGAGCGGCCTGGCCCGTCCCACGGGGATGTCGGCCCCGGAGCGAATGTGGCCCGCAAGCGCCAGGTGCGGGCTGTCGCCAGTTTAGTGGCAACCCGTCAAAACCGCCCGGACGACAGCCCTATTCCGCGAGACCGGGCTATTCCTCCAGACCGGCTATTCCTTGAGGCCGGGCAGGCCGTCGATGCTCACGGCGTTCTTCTTGGCCCGGTACTCGGCCAGCTCCTCCTCGGTCTTGCGGTTGACCCAGTCGGCCAGTTGGCCCCGCTCGCCCTGGTAGGTCATGAAGGGCACCCCGAAGCCACAGGAGTCGGAGATCCGCTCGACGGAGATCTTGATCACCGACCGGGCGCCGGGCTGGGGCGGGAACCGGGCCATGAGCTCCTCCCACTCCGAGTCGCCGGGGAGGTGGAAGGTGCCCCGTCCGTGGAGGCGGACGATGCGGGGCGGGCCTTCGAAGGCGCAGAACATCACGACGATCCGGCCGTCGTTCCGGAGGTGGGCCACCGTCTCGATTCCGCTGCCGATGATGTCGAGGTAGGCCACCGTCCGCTGGTCGATGACGGCGAAGGTGCCGTCGACCCCTTTGGGAGAGAGGTTGACGTGCCCCTCGTGCTGGCCCGGGGCCGTGGCCACGAAGAACACCTTCTGCCCACCGATCCAGGTCGCCAGCCGGTCGTCGATGTCCTCGAAGGTCTTCGCCATCCCACGAGTCTGCCACCGGACGTTCCTGTCTCTCCGGACCGGCAGAATGACAGGTACATGCTCTCCCGACCTCCCGCCGGCACCATCCCTGACGCACCCGGGTCCTACCAGTTCAAGGACCGGGACGGCCGCGTCATCTACGTCGGGAAGGCCAAGAGCCTCCGCAGCCGGCTGTCGAACTACTTCGTCAACCCGGCCCTGCTCCTGCCCCGAACCCGGCAGATGGTCACCGCCGCCGAGAGCGTGGAGTGGATCGAGGTCCGCAACGAGGTCGAAGCACTGTTCCTCGAGTTCAACCTGATCAAGAAGCACAAGCCCCGGTTCAACATCCGGCTGAAGGACGACAAGTCGTACCCCTACCTGGCCGTCACCATCGGCGAGGAGTGGCCCCGGGCGATGGTGATGCGGGGGGCGAAGCGCAAGGGCGTCCGCTACTACGGGCCGTTCGCCCACGCCTACGCCATCCGGGAGACCCTCGACCTGCTGCTGCGGACCTTCCCGATCCGCACCTGCAACGACAACAAGCTCGACCGGCACCGCAAGCTGGGCCGGCCCTGCCTCTACGCCCACATCGAGAAGTGCTCCGCGCCCTGCGTCGCGGCCATCAGCCCTCCCGACTACGGGACCCTCGTCGGGGAGCTGCTCGACTTCCTCGACGGGCACAGCGAGACGATCGTCGAGCGCCTCGAGGCCCAGATGAAGGCGGCGGCCTCGGAGCTGGAGTTCGAGCGGGCCGCCCGGCTGCGGGACCAGCTGGCCTCGGTCCGCAAGGCCATCGAACGCCAGCAGATGGTGGGGGACAAGGACGAGGACTACGACGCCATCGGCCTGGCCGAGGACGATCTCGAGGCGTCGATCCAGGTCTTCATGGTCCGGCGGGGCCGGATGGTGGGCCGCAAGGGGCTGGTACTGGAGAAGGTCGAGGAGCTGTCGCCGGCGGCGTTGTCGGCCTACATCCTGGAGATGCTCTACGGCGACGCCTCCCCCGAGGACGTGCCCAAGGAGGTGCTCGTCCCCGTCGATCCCGAGGACCTCGACCTCTACGAGGAGTTCCTGTGCCACGTCCGGGGCTCCAAGGTGCGGATCAGGGTCCCGAAGCGGGGCAACAAACGGGCCTTCATGGAGACCGTGACGAAGAACGCCGAGGAGGCCTTCACCCGCCATCGGCTCAAGCGGGCCTCCGACCACAACGCCCGGGCGAGGGCCCTCACCGCCCTTCAGGACGCCCTCGACCTGCCCGAGGCTCCCCTGCGGATCGAGTGCTACGACATCTCCCACACCATGGGGACGGAGATCGTGGCGTCCATGGTGGTGATGGAGGACGGGCTGGCCAAGCGGAGTGACTACCGCCGGTTCAAGATCCGGTCGCTGGTCGACCAGGACGACTTCGCCGCCATGAGCGAGGTCCTCACCCGACGTTTCACCAACTACCTCCGGGAGCGGGACGAGGGGGTCCACGCCGGGAAGCGGTTCTCCTACCCCCCCAACCTGGTCCTCATCGACGGCGGGAAGGGCCAGCTGTCGGCGGCCGTGGCCGTGCTGGAGGAGCTGGGCCTGGAGGAGATCCCGGTGGCCAGCCTGGCCAAGAAGTTCGAGGAGGTCTACCGGCCCGGCGACCCCGAGCCCGTCCGCATCCCGAGGGACTCCGAGGCGCTCTATC
>JAUZEX010000632.1 GCA_030838815.1 Actinomycetota bacterium | reverse complement strand
CAGCCGTAGTCGTCGACGGTGTCGAAATAGGCGAACGCACCGTCGCCGTCGACACCGAAGCCCCATCCTGCCTGGACCATCGGATAGCCCTTGGCTTCCATGGCAGCGATGGCTCCGTCGATCTCATCCACGTAGTAGCCGAGGTGATGGACGCCTGGGCCGCGCTCCTCGAGGAAGTCGTCGTAGATATTCGGACCTCGCAGCGATTGGATCAGCTCGTAGGTGACTGGACCGATCGAGCACAGGGCCAGCCGCATCGCGAAGGAGCCCTGCTCGCCGCGGTAGAGCATCTTGGGCAATCGCCGCTCGTCGAACGTCCAGACGTTCCACGGTCCGAAGCCGAGGTGCCGCCACCGCTCCACGGCGACGTCGAGATCGGTAACGACGAAGGCAACCTGTCCCGTCGGTGGTACTCCCGTCGGCAGCAACCGCGGTCCGTCTTCGGCCTGACCACTCATCTCGCCCTCCCTCGCTCGCTCTCAACTCGCCCGCAGGATTCGGCCGTGCCGTACGACCACAGAATGACCGATCGGGAGCGCCTCCGCCTCGGCGAGCGCACCCATAGGCGATCCAGCGCTGCGGGGCCACGCCACCATCGACACCGTGATGCTCAGCGAGCCTCCCGGCCAGATCGCAGCCCGCCAGTTCGAACCCCTTGGCTGCCATCTCCAGCTTGGCTGGTCCCCGACGGCGACCCGGAGCTCGTCGAGCGCCCGCCGGCTGCGGCCCAGGAGCTCACCGCACCGGCGAGGCCGGCCACCTCTGCGGCGACCTCCGCGCCTGACGCGGAACTCAGTTGCGGTCGTTTTGAGCGGGTGGCCAAGATGTCAGGGGTGAAAGAGACCCTGAACTTTGATGACGTGTCGGCGGCGGTTCCCGACCTCGATGCCCTGGCTGGCCGCATGGGTGCCCTGGAGGAGGCACTCGGTTCCGCCTCCACGCTCGACGAGTGCCTCGGGGCGGTGCGAACCTGGGATGACCTCAGGCGCCAGGTCAGTACGTACGGCGCCTTGGTCGAGCTGCGCTTCTGCCAGGACACCACCGACGACGACCGCAAGGCGGTCCGGGAGGCGTGGGACGAGGAGGCACCGCGCTGGACCGAGCTCGACGTGTCGATGCAGCGCGCCCTGCTCGGGCACCGTCGACGCCCCGAGCTGGAGGCGGCGTTGGGAGCGCAGGCGTTCGCTCTGTGGGAGTCCCAGGTGCTGGCCTTCGATCCCTTGATCAAAGCCGACCTCGTCGCCGAGTCCAAGCTGGCAGCCGAGTATGTCGAGCTGCTGGCGTCGGCCGAGCTGTCCTTCGCCGGCGAGCAGCTCAACCTGTCCTCGATCCAGAAGTACCAGGAAGCGGCCGAGCGTTCCGTCCGCCACGACGCCGAGCGGGTCTACTGGGATTGGTTCGCCGCCCACGGGGAGGTTCTCGACCGGATCTTCGACGACCTCGTCCGGGTGCGGACGGGGATCGCCCGGACGCTCGGCGCCGAGGACTTCGTGGCTGTCGGCTACCGGCGCATGTGTCGGGTCGACTACGACCGGCACGACGTCGAACGCCTCCGGGCGGCGGTCCGGGAGCACGTGGTGCCGTTCGCGGCGGAACTCCGGGCGCGTCAGGCTGCCGCCCTCGGTGTGGAACACCTCCGCGCCTGGGACGAACCGGTCCACGACAAAGCCGGCAACCCCAGCCCGCTCGGTGACCACGACTGGATGGTCGCCCGAGGCCGGGAGATGTTCGACGACATGGAGCCGCTGGGCCCGTTCTTCCGTCGCATGGAAGCAGGGGGCTTCCTGGACCTCGCCGACCGTAAGGGAAAGGCCGGCGGAGGCTTCTGCACCGGCTTCGCCTCCTACGGGATGCCGTTCGTCTTCGCCAACTTCAACGGGACGAAACACGACGTCGAGGTCTTCACCCACGAGATGGGCCACGCCTTCCAGGCCTATCAGAGCCGCCATCAGCCCCTCAGCGACTACCTGTGGCCCACGATGGAATCGGGTGAGATCCACTCCATGAGCCTGGAATTCCTGACCTGGCCCCACATGGAGCGCTTCTTCGGCGACGACGCCGAGCGTTTCCGCCGGCTGCATCTCACCGGAGCGCTGCTGTTCCTGCCCTACGGCACCGCCGTTGATCACTTCCAGCACGAGATCTACGCCCGGCCCGATCTCACGGCCCACGAGCGGCACGAGCTCTGGCGCCAGATGGAGCGGACCTACCTTCCGTGGCGGGACTGGGACGACCTCGCCTACCCGGCACGAGGCGCCGCCTGGCAGCTGCTGATCCACGTCTACGCCATGCCCTTCTACTTCATCGACTACGTGCTCGCGCAGGTATGTGCCCTCCAGTTCTGGTCCCGTGCGCGCAGCGACCGCGAGGCCGTCCTGCGCGATTACGTGGCCTTGTGCACCCGGGGTGGGTCGGCACCCTTCGGCGAACTCACCAGATCGGCCGGGCTCGACAGCCCCTTCGAGGAAGGCTGCCTCTCCGCCGTGGTCGATCAGGCCCGCGCCGCGCTCGCCTGACGGAGGTCGACCAC
>JAUZEX010000600.1 GCA_030838815.1 Actinomycetota bacterium | reverse complement strand
GGTCGTCGACTACCTGCAGCATCCCGAGCGGTACCGCCGCGCCGGCGCGCAGGGTCCCCGGGGACTGTTGCTGGTGGGCCCGCCCGGCACCGGCAAGACGTTGCTGGCCCGGGCGGTGGCCGGCGAGGCCGGCGTCCCCTTCTTCTCGATATCCGGCTCCGATTTCGTGGAGATGTTCGTCGGGGTGGGGGCGGCCCGGGTGCGGGACCTGTTCGACCAGGCGATGAAGGCGGCGCCGTCGATCGTGTTCGTGGACGAACTCGACGCCGTCGGCCGCCAGCGGGGGACCGGGGTGGGCGGCGGCCACGACGAGCGGGAGCAGACGCTCAACCAGATGCTGTCGGAGATGGACGGGTTCGAGACCACCGAAGGCATCGTGATGATGGGGGCCACCAACCGCCCCGACATCCTCGATTCCGCCCTCCTGCGCCCCGGCCGGTTCGACCGGCAGATCGTCGTACCGCTGCCGACGCAGTCGGAGCGGCGCGAGATCCTCGAGGTCCACTGCAAGGACAAGCGCATCGGTCCCGACGTCGACCTCGACGTCATCGCCCGAGGCACGCCGGGCATGAGCGGCGCCGACCTGGCCAACCTCGTCAACGAGGCGGCGCTGTTCGCCGTTCGCCGTGGGGCCGACAAGGTCGCCGCCCGCGACTTCGAAGACGCCCGTGACCGGGTCCTCATGGGCCAGCGGCGGGAATCGATGGTCCTCTCCACCGAGGAGAAAGAGGTCATCGCCTACCACGAGGGCGGCCACGCCGTCCTGGCCTACGTGCTGCCCAACGCCGACCCCGTCCACAAGGTGACGATCCTCCCCAGCGGGATGGCCCTCGGCGTGACCCAGCAGTTGCCGGTGGAGGAGAAGCACATCTACCGGCAGGACTACATCGAGGACTCGCTGGTGGTGCGCCTGGGCGGCCGGCTGGCCGAGGAGGCCGTCTACGAGCAGCTGTCGACGGGCGCCAACAACGACCTCGTCGGCTGCACCGAACTGGCCCGCAAGATGGTCCGGGAGTGGGGCATGTCGAGCCGCATCGGCCCGATGGCCTGGGGCTCGCAGGGGGCGGTGTTCCTCGGCGAAGACCTGATGCACACCCGCGACTACTCCGACGACACGGCCCGGGTGATCGACGAGGAGGTCGAGCGGATCCTGCGGGAGCAGGAGGAGCGGGGCCGGCGGGTGCTCCGCCAGCACCGCCGGGGCCTCGACGCCGTGGCGGCCGCCCTGCTCGAACACGAGACGATCGACGGTGCCGAGGTCGGCCGCCTCGTCGACGACGCCGTCGGCCGGCGCGCCGGCGGATCACGCCGGGTCCCCCGACCCGACGCCGGGGCAGAGCCCGAAGCGGAGACGGAGGCGGAGGCGGAGCAGACCGTCGTCCGGTCAACCCCCGTCGCGCCGCGCGAGCCCAACGGGGAGGCTGCCCGGGCGCCCCGCCGTGCGGCTCCGCGGCCCCGCCCAGCCGAATCGACCTGATCCGGCACTAGCCGTCAGGTCGCGTCGCCGCGGGCGTCGGCGAGGGCCCCTTCCAGCTCCCAGCCTTCGACCGACCCCACGAAGCCGGCCCGCACGACCCCCTCGGCGTCGGCCAGCACCACCATCGGCACGCCGTCGATCCGGTAGCGGCGGTGGAGTTCCTTGTCGTCGCGGGCCTCGACCTCGACGGTGGCCACCGCCTCCGAATCCAACGCCGCGACCCGGGTTGCCATGGGCCCACAGGAGTCGCAGGTGCGGGAAGAGAACAGCACCACGAGCCATGGCGCGTCCGGGCGCGGGAAGTCCCGCCGGTCGAGTTGGGCCGGAACGGGATAGGCATCGCGGGTGGGCGGCGCCGGTCGGCGGCGCTCCAGCAGGCGGGCCGCCACCACGGCCACGACCACCACCACCAGCGCCACGACGAGTCGACTTGCCACGGTGTGCACCGTATCCGCCCGCCCCGTGAACATGTCCGCCGTAAGCGGACCGTCCTGCTAACTTTAGTATGCAGAACGAATACGATCGTGGCGTCCCGGCGTCACCCGGAAAGGCAGGCTGCCATGGTGCCGAAGGCCGTTCAGGATGCCGGGTACACCGCCGTCGGCGTGGGGGTGCTGGTGCTCCAGCAGGTCCAGACCCGCCGGCGCGACATTGCCCAGAAACTCAACACCGAGCTCGACTCCGCCAGCCGGCAGGCGCAGGCCGCCCTCACCGAGGTGAAGGCCAAGGCCGCGCCGGTGACGAAGCGGCTCGAGGGGCTCCCCCGCCTGCCCGGCCCGGTGGGCCAGGTGATCGACGGCGGGCGCGCCCGCCTCTGCGACGCCCTCCGCCAGACCTAGCGGTCCCGCCGGGGGAGGATCCCGAAGCGGCGATCGGGGATGGGCGTCTCCTCGGGAGGCTGGAACACCGAGTCGGCCGGCTCCACCGACGGTTCGGCTCCCGCCGCCTCCGCCGCCTCCTCGAGGGTTTCGACGCGATACGGGCCCGACGGCTCCCCGTCCGTCGGAACCGGCGTGACCGGGCCGGGGAGGCCCAGCGGCTCGGCCGCCGCCTGCCGGGCGGCGTCGGCCAGTTGCCGTACCTCGGCCAGGGCCTCCTCGATCTCGGGACGGGCCGCCACCGCCGCCTCCACGACGGGCCGGACGGCCTGGAAGTGGGCGCCGACCAGCTGCGACTCGGCGATGATGCGCTCCAGGATCCCCACCTCGGAGGCGACGCCGGCCGCTCGCAGATCGTCGAGCCGAGCGGCGGTGTCCTCCTGGAGGCGCCGCAGCGATCCCTCCACGCCGGCCAGGCGCTCGCTGACGATGTCGTCGATGGTGCCGGCGAGGGCGGCGGGCTGGGCCGAGCCCACCGGCCCAGCGGGACCGGCGCCGGCCAGCGAGGTCTGCAACTCGCCCAGGCGGTCGTCGACGGCCCGGGTCAGCGCTTCGACGCGACGCTCCAGGTCGCCGGCCTTCACGAACTCCTCGATGCGCCCGGAGCGCTCGTCGAGGGCCAGCTCGAGTGACTTGAGCCGCCGGCCGATCTCCTCCGACCGGACGCTGTCCTCCAGGTGGCTGAGCCGGTCGGCCACCGACGTCTCGAACGCATCGAAGCGCCGGGCGACGTCGTTGCTCCGCAGCGA
>JAUZEX010000591.1 GCA_030838815.1 Actinomycetota bacterium | reverse complement strand
CGCGCCACCCCCGCCTGACGGCCGAGGGTCTTCTGCACCCGGGCGGCGCACGAACCGCACGTCATGCCCGACACGTTGAGCTCCACCTCACGAGGAGCGTCCTCGGTCGCCACCGGGGCAATGTCGCGGGTTCGCAGCCGCTCGGCCGCGCGGCTCACGGTGTCGCCACAGGGTCGAGCGGAAGCTCGCCGCCCCCGGGGCCGGTGGCGATGCGGTCGTAGCGCAGGGCCTCCATGAGCTCCTCGACGATCTCCTCCGTCCGCCCGGCCTGCATGGCGGCGGCCACGCAGGTCTCGAGATGGTTGCGGAGCACAAGCCGGCTGGCCCGCTCCAGCGAGCCCTGAACGGCGGAGAGCTGCTTCATGATCTCGGGGCAGTAGGCGTCGTCCTCGACCATCCGGACGATGCCGTCGAGATGGCCCCGAGCGGTCTTCAATCGGTTCAGCACGTTGCGCTGATGAACGTCCTTCAAAGGCATACCCCCAATCTACCCCACCCGGGGTGGGGTGGGAACGGGCGGTCAGGACAGGCCCTTGGGGTCCATTAGCGGGCTCGGGCACTGAGACTGACAAGATCGAGGCCGTCGCAGGTGTGCGGCGCCGGATCCGACCTCGGGAGTCGCCCGTGACCCGTCCATTTCTCCCGTCGCCGGGGCGCGCGCTGCAGCGTCACCGGCAAGGCCGTACCCGGCAGTTGCTGGCTAACCGGTCGGTGGCCGAAGCATTGATCTCCGTGGCCGGCCTCGCCGGCCGGCCGGTGCGGAACCCGGCCGGGGCCGAGGTCGGGCGGGTCGTTGATGTGGTCGTCCACTGGGACGGTGCGCCGTACCCCCCGGTGACCGGGCTGGTGGCCCGGGTCGGGCGCCGCCGGGCCTTCGTCCCGGCCGAGCGGGTGGCGGAAATCCGCCACGAGGCGGTGGAGTTGTCATCGGCTCGTCTCAGCCTCGCCGACTTCGAGCGGCGGGCGGGAGAACTCACGCTGGTCGCCGACGTGATCGACCACCAGATGGTCGACGTCGACGGCGTCCGGGTGATCCGCGCGTCGGACCTCTATCTCGCCCGGGTCGGCGGCGGATACCGCCTGGTGGGCGTCGACGTGGGCCTCCAGACGCTGGCCCGACGGCTCGGCCCGGCCCGATGGCGGACCCGGCCGACCCCCGACCGGGTGATCGACTGGGCCGCCATCCAACCGTTCGGCGGACCCGGCACCATCCGGTTGCGCCGTCCCAACCAGGAATTGCGGCGCCTGCGCCCCGGGGAACTGGCGGACCTTCTGGAGGACCTGGGGCGGCGCGAGCGCCAGGCGCTCCTCGACGTGCTGAGCCCCGAAGCGGCGGCCGACGCCCTGGAGGAGATGGAGGCGGGTGAACTTGGTGCCCTCCTGCGGGAGGCGCCGCCGGACCGGGCGGCCGCCCTGGTGGCCGAGATGGAACCCGACGAGGCCGCCGAAGCCCTGCGGGAGCTGGCCGATGACGACCGCACCGAGATCCTCGGGGCCATGGCGGCCCACGACGCCGAGCGGCTGAGCGGGCTCCTGGGGTACGCCCCCGATACGGCCGGTGGTCTCATGACCACGCTGATGGTCACCGTCACCGCCGACGAGACGGTGGCCGACGTCCGGGAACGGTTACGGGACGAGGCGGAGCACCGCCACGAGATCGACGCCGTCCTCGTCGTCGACGCCGACGGCCGCCTGGTCGACGACGTCAGCATCTTCGAGCTCCTCCTCGCCGCTCCCGACGACCGTATCGGGAACCTCGTCGCCCCGCCCTGGCCCGTCGTCATCGAGGCCGACGCGCCGTTCGACGAGGTCGTCGAGCGGCTGATCGACAACCGGCGCAGCTCGATCGTGGTCGTCGACGGCGAGGGCCGGCCGGCGGGGCGGATCATGGCCGACGACATCATCGACGCCCTCGTCCCGGATCGGGGACGATTCCACTTCCCGCGGCTGCTCTCGTGAGGGCTACCGAAGCGGCCGGGGGCGGCGACGACGAGGACCGACGGCCGGGGAAGAGACGCGCCGGTCGAGCCCGACGCAACCGCCTCCTCGTGCTGCTCGGCATCTTCGGTCCGGGGCTGATCGCCGCCAATGCCGGCAACGACGCCGGTGGGATCCTGACCTACGCCTCGGCTGGCGCGGAGTTCGCCTACCGGACGCTGTTCGTCATGGTGCTGGTCACGGTGGGGCTCGTCGTTGTCCAGGAGATGTCCGCCCGGCTCGGGGCCTTTACCGGTGAGGGGCTCGTGTCGCTCATCCGGGAGCAGTTCCCGCTCCGGGTCGCGGCCTTCGCCGTCGCCTGCCTCGTGGTCGCCAACCTCGGGCTCGTGGTCTCGGAGTTCGCAGGCATCGGCGCCGCTCTGGAGATCTTTGGGATCTCGCGCTATCTCTCGGTGCCCCTGGCCGCGCTCGCGATCTGGGCGGCAGTGATGTTCGGCTCCTACCGGTACGCCGAGCGGGTGTTCCTGCTGCTCTCGTGTGTGTTCGTGGCCTACCCGCTGGCCGCGGTGCTCGGACATCCCCACTGGGCGACCGTCGCCCGCCAGACGGTCTGGCCCCACTTCGCCACCAGCCACGGGTTCGTCCTGCTCGTCGTCGCCTTGATCGGCACCACCATCACGCCCTACATGCAGCTCTACCAGGCGGCGTCGGTGGCCGACAAAGGGGCGGGGGCCGACGACTATTCCCTTGTCCGAGCCGACGCAGTGGCCGGAGCGATCTTCGCCGACCTCGTCAGCATGAGCATCATCATCGCCACCGCCGCCGCCATCGGCGGCCACGGGCCCCTCAGTTCCGCCGAGGAGGCCGCCCGGGCCCTCGAACCGGCCGCCGGCGCGGGCGCCGCCCACCTCTTCGCCTTCGGCCTCCTCGGCGCCTCGGCGCTGGCCGCCGCCGTGGTCCCCCTGTCGACCGCCTACGCCCTGGCCGAAGCCGTCGGCGTGGAACGGTCGGTGTCCCACCGATTCTCCGAAGCCCCGCTCTTCCTCGGGCTCTTCACCGTCCAGGTGGCCGTCGGAGCGCTCGTGGCGCTGGTCCCGGGCAACCTCGTCCAGCTCCTCGTCAACATGCAGGTCCTCAACGGCGCCATCGCGCCCGTCTTCCTCGTCTTCATCCTGGTGCTGGCCAATCGGCGCTCGGTGCTCGGCGACGCCGTCAACGGACCCCGGTTCCGCGTCGTGGCCGCGATCTGCGTCACCGGCGTCGCCGCCATGGCGATCCTCTTCCTCGCCCAGACGATCGGTGGCTGGATCGGTGTGCTGTGATGGATCCAGGCGCGGAAGACCCACGGCCGCCGCCGGGCCAGATCGGGAGCGGCCGGGTGACGGCGGAGCGGGACGGGACACCCGACAATCGAACTGCGGTCTGGTTCAGCCCTGGAGTGGCGGGGGTCGGCGCCGCCAGCTTCCTGGCCGATGTCGGTCATGAGATCCCGACGGCCCTCCTCCCTTCCCTGCTCACGTCGACGCTCGGTGCCCCCGCCTCCGCGCTGGGCGTGATCGAGGGGGTATCCGATGCCCTCGCCGGCGTCGCCCGCCTCGGAGGCGGCGCCCTGGCCGACGATCCGCACCGCCGCCGGTCCGTGGCCGTCGGCGGCTACACCTCGACCGCTGTTCTCTCGGCCGGGATCGGGGCGGCAACCGCCACCTGGCAGGTGGCCGTCCTCCGGGCCGGAGCGTGGACGGCCCGAGGCCTGCGCGTCCCGGCCCGCAACGCCCTCTTGGCCGACATCGTTCCGCCAGCCATGTACGGCCGTGCCTACGGCTTCGAGCGGGCCATGGACAACCTCGGCGCCATCGCCGGCCCGCTCCTCGGCATTGGCCTGGTCGCCGCGGTCGGCATCCGGGCCGCCATCACTCTCTCAGTCATCCCGGGACTCCTCGCCGCCGTCGCCATCGTCTACGCCATCCGGCATACCCCGCGGGCGACAGCGCACGGGCGCCAACCGATCCGGCTCCAGGTCCGGCCCGTCATCCGCGGTCCCCTCGGCCGGCTCATGCTCGGGGCGTCGGCCTTCGAACTCGGCAACTGCGCCGCCACGCTCCTCATCCTGCGGGCCACCGAACTGTTCCGGCCCGGCCACAGCAACGACGGCGCGACCCAACTCGCCCTCGCCCTCTACGTGGCCTACAACCTCGCCGCCACGCTGGTCAGCATCCCGGCCGGCCGGCACGGGGACCGTCACGGGGCCACCGGAGTGCTCGCCGCCGGCGCCGCCTGCTTCGCCGCCGGCTACGTCTGGTTCGCGCTCGGCCCCCGCCAACCTCTCGCCCTCCTGCCCGCCTTCGTGCTCGCCGGGGTGGGAATCGGCTGCGCCGAGACCGCCGAACACGCCGCGGTCGCGGCCTACGCCCCGGGCGAACTGCGCGGCTCCGCCTTCGGGCTCCTGGCGGCGATCCAGGCCGCCGGGAACCTCTGTGCCTCGACCATCGCCGGAGTGCTGTGGACCGCGCTCTCGCCGGCGGCCGCCTTCATTTTTCTCGCCGTCGCGATGGGGGTTGCCGTCCCGCTGATCGCGGCGTCCCGACCTCTAACCGACTGAGGTCGCCCTCCGGTATCGGACAATCCTGGCGGTTCGGCTCGGGCCCCGACGGGAAGGACTCGGCCGTGTTCCGGCGCGCCGTCGCTCTGTTCGCCTGGGCCTACACCGTCTGGGTGCTCCTCACCTGGACGCGCACGTTCGAACAGCTGGCCACAGGGCTCGTCGCCGCCGCCCTGACGGCCGCCGTCTGCGCCCCCCTCGGTCCGGTGGCGCCGCCGTGGGCGCTCCTGCGGCCGGCCCGGCTGGCCGGCGCCGCCCGCCTCGTCGGGTTCGCCGCCGTCCGGATCGTCAAGGCGAACCTGTCGTTGTCCCGGCGGATCTGGTCGCCGAGCCTGCCCCTGCGGCCGGGCATGGTCGTGGTCCCCACCGAGCTCCGGTCCGATGGCGGCGTGACCGCCGTGGCCCTCATCAGCTCCCTGATCGTCGACAACCAGATCGTCGATCTGGACCGGTCGCGGGCCGAGCTCCAATACCACGCCGTGTGGATCGACAGCACCGAACCCGACGCCAACCGGGCCGTGATCAACGGTCCCCTCGAAGCGCGGCTCCGGCCGTTCGCCGACTGATGGAGACGGCCGGCCCATGACCACGATCTTCGGGGCGGCCTGCCTGGCCGAGATCCTGGTCATGTTCGTGCTCCTCGTCCGCCTGATGGCCGGACCGACGGTCTCGGACCGGATCGTGGCCCTCAATACGATCTCGACCCAGGCCGCACTGGCGGTGCTGTGCTACTCCGTCTACGCCGACCGCTCGGTGTACCTCGACGTCGCCCTGTGGCTCGGCTCGTTCTCCTACCTGGGTACGGTCGTGTGGTCGCGCTACCTCGAGCGGGGGCTGCTGTGAGGGAGGTGGCGGCCGCCGCGCTGCTCGTCATCGGAGCCGCGTTCTCGCTCAGCGGGGCGGTGGGGATCGTCCGCATGCCCGACGTGTACACCAGGATGCAGTGCTCGTCGAAGACGATCACCATGGGGGCCCTCCCCGTTCTCGTGGCGGTGGCGGTGGCCAAGGGCCCCTTCTCGACGTACGGCGGACGGGCGCTGGCCGTCGGCGTCCTCCTCGTGGTCGTCAGCCCGTTGGCGTCGCACGCCCTGGCCCGGGCGGCCTACAAGGCCGGAATCCCGCTGTGGGAGGGGTCGGTCGTCGACCAGGCCGCCGAACGGCGCCGCCTGGCGGACGGCCCGCGGCCGTGAGCCTGTTCTGGGCCGTCGACTACGCCTGTCTGGCGGTCATCCTGACCGCGGCCGTGACCGTCGTCCGCACCGAGAACCTCAACGGCGCAGTGATGGCCCTGTCGGCGGCCGGGACCGTCCTCAGCCTGCTATTCGTGGTCCTCGGCGCCCCCGACGACGCCCATGCCGAGGTCGTCGTCGGCACCATCGCCCTCCCCACGCTCTACCTCCTGGCCATCGGGAAGGTCCGAGCCGCCGTCGGCGAGCCGGAGGACGCCGACGACCTCGGCGAGGAAGGCGCGCCGTAGCGATGGCCCCCCGGAGAACACCGCTGCGGGAGCACGAGCCGAGCCACCGGCCGGTGGTCGGCCTCGTCCTGTGCGGGGTGGTGGCCGTGATCCTCGGCGCCGCCGTCCTCCGATCGCCCCGGGAGCACGCCCCCCTGCCGGCCATCGCCCGCTACGCCCTGTCGGTCGCCCTTCCCCGTTGGCACACCACGGAACCGGTCAGCGAGATCGTCTACGGGACGAGGGGGTTCGACACCTTCGGGGAGACGTTCCTGCTCCTGGCGGCAGTGAACGGCGTCGTGCTGATCTGTCGGCGACGGGAACCCCGCCAGGGCTTCGTCGGCGAGGAGCGGGCCGGAGCACGGGAGCAGGCGGCCGCCGGCGGGCGGCGCCACCACGACTCGGCGTCGGAGGACGAGGCCCGCCGGGCCGAGGAGCGGGAACGGAGCGGCACCTGGGACCCACCCACCCCCGACGCGACACCCATCGGCGCCCCTGGCCCTGAAACCGCCGAGGCCATGACCGTCGTCGCCCGGACGGCGGTCCGCCTCCTGGCGCCGATGCTGATCGTGGCCGGGCTGTACCTGGTGGCGTGGGGTTACACGCCGGGAGGGGGATTTCCGGCCGGGGCGGTCCTGCTCGGAGTGGCCCTGTTCGTCTACGTGTCGCTCGGCTACCGCCGGATCGAGCCGGTGATCCGGCCCGACGTCGTCGAGCCGGTGGAGTTGGCCGGGGCCATGGCCATCATCGTCCTCGGGATCGGCGGTCTCGTGGCGAAGGGCTCCTTCTCGGCCAACTTCCTGCCCCTCGGCCACGCGCAGACGATCCTTTCCGGCGGTGTCCTCCAGGCCTTCTCGCTGAGCGAGCTGGTGGAGGTCGGGACCGGGTTGACCCTGGTCGTCTTCGCTCTCCTCGGCATGGGCCACGACTGGACCGGGGACGAGGAGGAGCAGGAGCGTTGATCGAGGTCAACTATCTGGCCGCGGTGGCGCTCCTCTGCATCGGGCTCTACGCCGTGCTCACCAGGCGGAACCTGATCAAGGTCGTGATGGGCCTGTCCCTGATCGAGGCATCGACCTACCTCCTGCTGCTGTCGTTCGGTTACCGGGCCCACTCCACGGCCCCCGTCCTGGTCAACCCGCCGGCCGGCCAGACCCCGGAGCGTCTGGCCGCCGGCAACGTCGCCGATCCGATGCTGCAGAACGTCTGTCTCACCGCCATCGTCATCGGCGTGGCCGTCACGGGGGTCTTCCTGGCCGTGACCGTCCGCCTGGCCCAGCACTACGGCACCATCGACGCCGACGACATCCGGGACATGCGGGGATGAGTACTCCGGGTCTGGCCTCCCTCCTGCCGCTGCCGGTCGCCTTCCCACTGATCGGGGCGGTGGTCGCCCCGCTGGCCGCCCGGCTGTCGGGCCGGGTGGCGCTGGTGGTGGGGGCGGCGGCGCTGGTGGCCTCGACGGTGGTGCTGGCCCTCCTGGCACCCGACGTGTACGGCGGCCGGCCGCTGACCCACTTCATGGGTCACTGGGTGCCGGTCGGAGGCGCTGCGCTCGGCGTGGCCTTCTCGGCCGACGCCTGGGGCCTGACCTACGCCCTGGCCGCCTCGGCGGTGGGGGCCGTCCTCCTGGTCTACACCCTGTCGGAGGAAGGAGGCCTGGGCGACCGGGAACTGGGCGGGCTGGCCGCGCTGTTCCTGCTCCTCGACGCCGGTCTCATCGGCGTGGCCCTCACCGCCGACCTGATCAACCTGTTCGTGTGGTTCGAGGTCGCGGCGCTGGCCAGCTACGCCCTCACGGCCTTCTTCCTCGAACGCCCCCGGGCCCTCGAGGCGGCGTTCAAGATCCTGGTGCTCACCACGTTGGCCGGCTTCGCCATCTTCCTCGGCGCCGCCCTGCTCTACGCCAACCATGGAGCGACCAACTTCGGACAGCTGCACGCCGCGCTGGCCGGCCACCTCGGCACTCCCGACCGCGTCGCCCTCGGCCTCCTCGTCGCCGGGCTGGCCACCAAAGCGGGACTGGTGCCGTTCCACGGCTGGCTGCCCGACGCCCACACGGCCGCCCCCGGGCCGGTCTCGGCGTTGTTCTCCGGGCTGATGGTCGGCCTCGGGATCGTGGCCTCGGCCCGCCTCACCTTCCAGGTATTCACCCCGGAGGCCGCCCGTCCGATCCTTGGCGTGCTCATGGTGGTCGGCGGCGCCTCGGCGGTGGGCGGCGCCTTCTACGCCCTGTTCCAGGACGACCTCAAGCGGCTCCTCGCCTACGACACGATCTCCCAGATGGGCGTCCTCCTCGTCGGCCTGGCCACCGGAGAGGCGTCGGGCCTGGCCGGCACCGCCTATCACCTCGTCAACCATGCGCTGTTCAAGTCGTTGCTGTTCCTCTGCGCCGGGGCGATCGTCCACCGCCACGGTGTGACCGACCTGTCGGAGATGGGGGGGCTGGCCCGGCAGGCTCCCTGGCTGGCCGCCACCTTCGTCCTCGGCGTGGCCGCCATCGCCGGCGTGCCGCCCTTCGACGGCAACGCCTCGGTCGGCCACATACACGACGCCCTGGAGCACACCGGCCAGCCGATGGTGCTGACGCTCATGCTGGTGGCGCAGACGCTGACCGTCGCCGCCCTCGGCCGGGCGGCCTGGCTGGCGTTCTTCCGGCGGCGGGACGGCGGCTACGACCAGCACGAGCAGCTCCGCCCCGGCATGCTCGTCGCCCTCGTGACCCTCGGCGGCGCCTGCCTCGTGTCCGGGCTCGTCCCGCAACTGCTACTCCGGCACGTGGCCGCTCCCGCCGCCGGCGGCCTCCTGGGCGCGTCCGGCTACGCCGCCGCCGCCCTCGGTTCCGTCGGAACCCGGGTGGCGCCGGCCCCCGTCTCCTTCGAGTACTTCAAGCCGTCGGAGCTCGCCCTGGCGGCCCTGCCCGTGATCGGCGCCGTCCCCCTGGCGCGGTGGGCGAACGGCATCGACCGGGACGGGCGCCTGATTGCGGCGCTCCGGGCCGTGCAGTCCGGTTCGGTCAACGACTACGCCGCCTACCTGATCGGCGGGCTGGCCGCCGCCGTCGCCGCTCTCAGCCTCCGCTGAGAGGCGATGGGTGACGGTTTTTGTCCATCACCGGTGGCGGGTAGCGGCGGTAGCCCGAGCCCCGGCCGCGGCGGAGAGCCCTACGGGGAGTCCGGCTCCTCGGCTGCGCCCGGCGCCGGCAGCTTCGGCGGCGTGTTCGGGTCGGGCCATTCTCCCCCGCCGTCCTCGACGCCGTAGCCGACGTTCTGCTGCGCGGGCACCCGCACGCCCTCTTCCGTCTCCAGTGGTTCGCCGACCACGGACTCATCGATCGGTTCGCTCTGGCGGTTCGTTCCCATGCCCACCCCATACCCAGACCGGGCCGGAGCACTACGTCGTCAGGCCCCGGGCCAGAGCCACGACCCCTCCGGCGGCGGCCAGGGCCAGCATTCCCTTCCGGACGGCCGAGGGGGAGACCCGATGTCCGAACCGGCGGGCGCCCATCCAGCCGGCGGCGAAGCCGATCACCAGGCCGGGGGGCAGGCGCTGCGGCGGGCCGAGCGACGCCAGGGTCAGGGTGTTCAGCCCGAGGAAGAACAGCTGCATCGTGGGGCGGACCCGTTCCGGGGGCCACCGGGCGTTGAGGGCGAACAACACAACCGGAGGGCCGCTGATCCCGGCGACGGCATTCATCGCTCCGGACAGCAGGCCCACCACCGCCGCCCCGGAGCGACCGCGCAAGCGGGGCAGGCGGGCGCCGCCGGCCATGGCGGCCGTGGCGGCGAGGCACACGACGCCGGCACCCACCGTCAGCGGCCCGGGTGCCAGGCGGTGGACGGCATAGGCGGCGGGCACGATGGCCACCAGCGCCGGCGCCAGAAGCAGGCCGGCCGCCCGGGGGTCGACGTGGCGGTGCTCCCGGGCCAGGACGACGAGGTTGACGACCAGGGACAGCGCCAGGTTGAGCTGAACGCCGGTCGGGGCCCGGTAGGCGGCGATCAGGAAGGGGGCGCAGACGAGGGAGAAGCCGAAGCCGGTGACGGACTGGGCGGCCACGCCGACGGCCACGGCCAGCGCCGCCAGCAGCGCCGCGCCACTCACTGCAGCTCCGCGCCACTCACTGGGGATGCGCCGCAGGAACGGTGTCAGTCGGCGTACATCGCCTCGATCTCGGCCTCGAAGTGGGCCGTGACGACGTTGCGCTTCACTTTGAGCGTCGGGGTGAGCTCCCCTTCGGCGATCGACAACTCCCGGGGCAGGATCGTGAACCGCTTGATCTGCTCCACCCGGGACATCTCGGTGTTGACGGCGTCGACCGTCTCCTGGATCTCGGCCCGGATCTCTTTGCTCTGCTCCGGCGGGCCGACCAGGTTGCGCTCCTTCTGGAAGCGGGCCGCCGCCTCGGCGTCGAGGGAGATCAACGCCGAGAGGAACCGGCGCCGGTCACCGACGACGACCACCTCCGACACCAGCGGGTGGTTCCGCAGTCCACCTTCGAGCAGCTTGGGGGCGACGTTCTTCCCCCCGGCGGTGATGATGATGTCCTTCTTCCGGCCGGTGTGCGTGAGGTAGCCGTCAGCGTCGAACTCACCGAGGTCCCCGGTGTGCAGCCACCCGTCGCCCAACGACTCGGCGGTGGCTTCCGGATCCTTGGCGTAGCCGGCGAACACGTTGCGGCCCCGGACGATGATCTCCCCGTCACCGGCGATTTTGACCTCGACGCCGGGGAACGGCGGGCCGACCGTCCCGAACTTCGTCCGGCCGGGAACGTTGAACGTCGTCGGCCCGCAGTCCTCCGACTGGCCGTAGACCTCGTAGATCGGGAGGTTGAATCCGGCGAAGAACTCCAGGATCTCCTTCGACACCGGGGCGGCGCCGCTGACGCAGAGCCGGGCCTCGGACAGGCCGAGCGCCTCCTTCACCTTCGAGTACACCAGCTTGTCGAACATCTTGAACTGGGCCGCGTCGACAGGCGACGTACCGAGCCCGGCCGCCCGGCGGGACACGACGGTGCGCCCCACGGCCGTGGCCCGCTCGACCAGCTTCGCCTTCACCCCGGTGTTCTCGGCCAGCTTCTCGACGACGCCGGCGTGGAACTTCTCCCATACCCGCGGCACGCCGAAGAAGAGCGTCGGCTTCACCTCGCCGAGGTTCTGGAGGAGCTTGTCGAGCGACTCGGCGTAGTACACCGGGATGCCGGTCACGGCGGCGATGTGGATGGTGAACATCTGCTCGGCCACGTGCGACAGCGGCAGGTACGACAGCAGCCGGTCGCTCTGGCGGGCCCCGGCCAGGTCGGCGGCCTGGGCCGCCGTCCAGCTGAGGTTCTCGTGGGTGAGCATCACCGCCTTGGGCCGCCCGGTCGTGCCCGACGTGTAGATGTAGGTGCCGACAGTGTCGGGGCGGAGGGCAGCCAGCCGCTCGTCGAGCGCCCCACCGGAGCCGTCGCCCCGGGCGAGGAAGTCCTCCCAGCCCAGCACCATCGGGTCGTCGACGGCGGGCCCGCCCTTCATCATCACCACGTGCCGGAGATGGGGCAGGCGGTCGCGGACCGAGGCGATCTTCAGCCACTGCTCCTCGTTCTCCACGAGGAGGACGGGCGCCTCGGCGTGGTTCAGGAGGTAGGCGCACTCCCCCGGCGACGACGTCGTGTAGATCCCGGCCGGGACCGCCCCGGCGGCCATGGCGCCGACGTCGCCGATGACCCATTCGGGCCGGTTGGCCCCGAGGATGCACACCGCCTGCCCGGGCTCGACGCCGAGGCCCACGAAGGCCGCTCCGGCCCGGCGGACCTCGGCCGCGTTGCCCTCCCAGGACGTCGGCTCCCAGCCGCCGGGGCCCCGCACCTGGTACGCCGGGGCCGACCCGAACCGCGGACCGTTCCCGAGTACGAGCTGGGGGATGGTCTCGAGCCCCACTGGCACTGCCTCCCTCGATCCCGCGATCTTGACCGTGGACGCTACCCGGATGACGCCACGGTTACGCGCCGGGCGAACTCGACCGTCCGCTTCTCGACGAGGTCCCGGTCGAAGTCGAGCGTGGCGACGTGATACGAGCGCTCCAGCACGACCCGTTCGACGGCCCCGCCGACCGTGGCGGCCAGCACGTCGGAGGAGCTCGGCGGCACCACGTGGTCCTGGGGCGAGGTGAGGATCAGTACCGGGCAGTGGATCTCGGCCAGGCGGCCGTGGAGTTCGGTGACCGCCTCCATCATCGAGATCATCGGAGCGATGGGCGAGGACTCGTAGGCCCCCTCGCCCACCCCGGGCAGGGCGATGTCGGACCCGATCGCCGCGAACCGGTCGACACCCTGGTCGAGCGACGTGCGGAGCAGCTCGAGGAAGGACGGCGCCGGCGGCTCGAACATGCCGTTGATGGCCACCAGCCCGGCGGTGCCGGGGTTCCGAACCGTGACCCAGGCGGCCAGCGTCGCGCCCATCGAGAGCCCGACGACGACGACCCCGGCCACCCGGCCGGCCAGCTCCAGGTAGGACTCCTCGACAGTGGCCGACCAGTCGGTGAAGTCGGTGGTGAGCATGTCCTCCACCGTCGTGCCGTGGCCGGGGAGGAGGGGCAGCTCGACGGCGAACCCGGCCGCCGCCAACGCCTCGGCCACCCCCCGCATCGACGACGGGTTGCCGGTGAACCCGTGGAGCACGAGGGCGCCGTGCGGCCCGCCGGCGGCGGAGAACGGCTCGGCGGACGGGCGCCCGGGCACCGGCGGGTTGTCAGACATACGGATCCTCCGGCCCGCCGGCCAGGGCCCACCACGCCTCGGGGGCGGGCGTCCATTCCGGGTCGGGCACGATGCAGTCGACGGGACAGGCGGGCAGGCACTTGTCGCACCCGCTGCACAGCTGGGGGATGATCACGACGTCGACGCCGTGATTGAAGATGGCCCCGAACTGGGGCGGGCAGGCCCGCAGGCAGGCGTCGCAGTTGATGCAGATCGACATGTCGATCCGCAGCGGCGGGACCTGCCACTTCGGGTTGCGCTGCCGGGCGGCGAGCCGCTCGGCCCGCCCGGACACGATCGCCGTCGCCCCGGGGTTCGGGGTGTCCCCGATACGAGGCAGCTAGCCCCGGCCCCGGCGCCAGACGGCCCGGCGCACCTCGGACTCGGCGCCCTCGGCGGCGGCCGACAGGATGGCGATCGCCTCGCCGATGATCTCGGCCTGGGTGAGGACGACGTCCTCCATCTCCGAGATCTTCCGCTCCAGCTCCGTGAGGCGCTGCTTGTCGTCCCGGAAGTCCTGGGTGATGAGCAGCGCCGCCCCGAGGCCGATGAGCACGGCTCCTCCGACCCCGCCGCTGATCAGGTAGGGCATCTGGAGGAAGACCTGGGGGAGGTCCCGCACCTGGTACCAGGCGACGAGGATGGCGATGCCGCCCGCGGCCATGAGGATCCAGGCCAGCACGGCCCGCCAGCGGCGGAAGAGCTGGTCCTGGACGAGCGCCTGGAGCTGAGCCTGCTGCTCCCGCCGGTCGGCAGCGGCACTCGTGATCGGTTCCAACAGCGCTCCTAGCCCAAGCGGCGGATCAGGATGCGGGCCAGCGGCAGGATGAGCCCCAGGCCGAAGAACGCCCCGAAGGCCCGGCTGACGCTGTGGGCGCCTCGCAGCCCCAGATTACGCTCCACATCCTTCATGCTGGGCAGCGCGTTCAGGTTCGGATTCTCAGGTGGCGCCGCCACGTCGGGTCCTGTGGCCTGGGTCGGGTCCGTCGGCTGAGCCGTCGCCGACTCGCCACCGGTGGCGGCGGGCGTCGTCGGGTTGCTCGGCGCGGGAGTCGCCGTGACAGGGGTCCCCTTGCCGTTGTTGCTGGACGGCGAGGTGCCGTGGGTCGCACCCGCCGCCGAGCCGGCGCCCTTCGGGTTGGTCGACGTCGACCCACCGGCGGAC
>JAUZEX010000503.1 GCA_030838815.1 Actinomycetota bacterium | reverse complement strand
TGTCGTCGATGCGCACGACGCTGATCCCGGACAGGTCGAGCGGTTCGGTCACGGGCGCAAGCTCGGCGTCGACGAAGAGGAAGCGGGCGCCGGAGTGGCCGAGGATGTAGCCGACCTCCTCGGAGTTGAGCCGCGTGTTGACCGCCACCAGGACCCCGCCGGCGGCGGGGACGCCGTAGTGGGCCTCGAGCATGGCGGGCGTGTTGGGGGACAGGAAGGCCACGCGGTCGCCGGGCTCGAGCCCGGCGGCGTGCAGCGCTCGGACGAGGCGGTCTACCCGCTCCTCGAGCTGCCGGTAGGTGTAGCGGCGCTCACCGTGGACCACCGCCGTGCGGTCGGGGAAGACCGACGCGCTCCGGCGGAGGAAGCTGATCGGTGAGAGCTCCGTCCGGTAGGGCTTGGTCGGCTGGTCGCTCATCGACGGAGGACTGTACCGGCCGGACGGTGCCGGCCACGACCGTCACCTCCCGGTCGGCCAGAGCGCGGGCCCGGTCGAGCTCGTGCGACACGAGGAGGACCGTCCGGCCGGTGGCGGCGCTGTCCCGCAGCAGCCCGTCGAGCAGGTCGCGGCCGGTGGCGTCGAGGCCGGCGTGGGGCTCGTCGAGCAGCAGGAGGCGGGGTCGGCGGGCGAGGGCCACGGCCAGGCCCGTCCGGCGCTGCTGGCCGGCCGAGAGACGCCCGAAGGCGACGCCGGCCAGCCGGGTGAGGCCGAGCTGCTCGAGGACGGCGTCGGCGTCGGACAGGCGCCCGCCGCCGGCCCGGACCCAGAAGCGCAGGTTCTCCCGCACGGTCAGATCGTCGTAGGCGCCGGGAGTGTGGCCGACCAGGGCCAACTCGGCCCGGACTGTCCGGCGATCGACCGCGAGGTCGTGGCCGAGGACGACCGCGGTTCCCGCCGAAAGCGGCAACAGCCCGGCCAGCAGCCGCAGGAGCGTCGTCTTGCCCGCACCGTTGGGCCCGGCGAGCAGCACCACTTCGCCCTCGGCGACGTCGAGGTCGACCCCGGCCAGCGCCGGGTACCGGCCGTGTAGGCAGACGGCGGAACGGAGATAAACGGCGTAGCTCAGAGCCCCAAGTGTACGGAGAGGTCGACGGTCCGCCGGTAGCCTGGAGTGGTGGACCGCCTCCGCTCCGCGCTCAGCGCCCTCGGCGCCGTCCTCACGGGCGCCGGTGTCCTCATCCTGCTGTTCGTGGCCTACCAGCTGTGGGGCACCGGCCTGTACACGTCCCGCCAGCAGGACAGCTTGCGGTCGCAGTTCAACCAGAAGGCCAAGATCGTTGATCCGGCCAGCTCGACGACGTCGACGACGATCGACCCTCTGCACCTGCCGCCGCCACCGCCGTCGGGCGAGTCGGTGGCCAACATCCGCATTCCCAAGATCGGGGTCGACAAGTACGTCGTGCAGGGCGTCGGGCTGGCCGACCTCCGCAAGGGCCCGGGGCACTATCCGCAGACCCCGCTGCCCGGGGAGCAGGGCAACGCCGCCATCGCCGGCCATCGCACGACGTACGGCGCGCCCTTCAACCGGCTCGACGAGTTGGCGCCGGGCGACGAGGTCCTCGTCACGACCGTGAAGGGGAGCTTCACCTACACCGTGGCCACCACCCACGTGGTGAAGCCCGACCAGGTCGAGGTCCTCGACCCGACGCCGACCGCCACGCTGACCCTCACGACCTGCAACCCGAAGTACTCCGCCAGCCAGCGGCTGATCGTGGTGGCCAACCTGGCCCCGGGCCAGAAGGTCACGGCCCCCACCCCGGGCCCGCCCGCCCCGGCGCCCGGCAGCAAGGAGCCGCTGCCGGGCGAAGGCCTCGGCGACGCCGGGCTGGCCAGCGGCAAGTCGAAGGTGCCCACGATCCTGTGGGGCATCGTGACGGCGCTCATCGGGTTCGGCTGGTGGTGGACGATCCGCAAACGCCGCCACTGGACGAGATACCTCGCCGGCGTCGTGCCCTTCCTGGTGGCACTGTTCTACTTCTACGCCCACCTGGAGCTGCTGCTGCCGGCGAACTTCTAATCGCCTAGAAGGACGAGGCGAACGTGGCCAGCGTGCGGTAGCGCCGGTTGGCGCAGTCGGCCTCCAGGAGGTGGGCCTGGCCGGCCCCGAAGCGCTGGTTGGGCCCGAACCGGACGGGCGGGAAGACCCCGGAGGCGAACTCCTGGCCCGACTGGATGGTGGCGATCAGGCGGGTCCGGCCGAGATCGGGGCCGGCCGCCTTGAGGAACTGGTGCAGCGTCTTCTCCATACCCCAGACGGCCAGGCCGAGGTCGTCGGGTTCGGCGCCGTTGTTGTATTTGCGGTAGGCGGGCTTGTAGTCGGGGTCGAGGCGGTCGATCACGTCCAGCTCGGGCATCGGCGACAGGAAGCGCGCTCCGGCGATCGACGGGCAGCCGAACTCCGCCACCAGGTTCAATCCGTTGGCGAGGCCAGGCCCGGTCCACAGCGGCGAGTACGCCTGTCCCTGGGCGGCGTGAGCGAGGTTGAGGAACGTGACCGGCGCGACGGCGACGATCACGGCTTCGGCCCCCGAGGTCCGCAGGTTGTTGGTCTCGGCCAGGACCTCCGACTCCGAGGCCTGCTTGCCGATCCGGTCGGCCCGGACCACCGACAGGCCGGCGCTCTTCGCCGACTGGACCATGGCGGCGAACGTGTCGTCGTAGTTCGGAGTGTTGATGACGACGACGGCGACCTTGGTCTTCCCCGCCCGCTTCACCACCTGGGCCACCATGGGCGCCTGTTGCGGGAAGCTCATGGAGATGGCGAAGTAGTTCCGCACCTGGGCCAGGGCCGCCTCGCCGCCACCCATCGAGAAGTACGGGACCCCGGCCTGGCTGGCGTAGCGGGCACACGAGACGACCTGGTCGGTGCCGATGCCGAAGAGCACGAAGGCATGCTCCTGCTCCACCATCTCCCGGCACACCGTCACCGCCCGCGAGGGGTTGAACTGGTCGTCGCGGAACACGACCCGCACGTTGCGGCCGAAGATGCCGCCCCGCTCGCCGATGAACTTCCAGTAGAGGTCCTTGGCCTTGTCGACGCTGTCTTCGGGGACGGGCGCCGCCCCGGTCAGCGGGGCGTGCACGCCGATCACGATCTCCTTGTCGGAGACGCCGTCCCGATCGTGCGGGTCCGGACTCGGGGAGGACGCCGGGCCGGTGTCGTCCGGTCGGGCCGGACGGGAGGGGATCGCACCGTTGGCGGCGGTCTGGTTGGGCCCGGAGAGCAGGGACGGCGCGGTCGGCGGGGAGGGCAGTCCGGCCGCCGATGCGGCCCGACTGCCGGCCGTGGGTGCCGGGCCCGAACGAGCCACCGGTGCCGACCCCGTGGCTGTGCCGGCGACACCGCGGGCCGAGGAGGCAGGGGCGGCGGTGGTGACGGTGGAGGAGGACGACGACGACGAGGCCACGACCGGGGCGGCGGTCCGGTCAGGCCCGCCGACGCCGGCTTTCTGGCCGCAGGCGGCGGATGTCAGCACGGCCATCAGGGCTAGCAGTGACCGGAACCGGAACCTCGCTGACCGCATGGACCGCCAGGGTACCGACCGCCGGGGGCCGGGTCATCCGGGGGAAGGCGGCTCGAAGGCCTCGACGACCGGGCGGTCGTGGTCGTAGGACAGGATCTCCATCGCCTCACCGACGGGCAGCCAGCGGATCTCGTCGATCTCGGCGTTGGGGGCGAACGTGCCGGACACCGGCTCCATGGCCCAGTACCGCACGGTCTTGTCCCGGCCCTTGCTATCGCGGTAGCGGGTGGAGGGGAGCTCGGCGCCGAGCACGCAGCTGAGGCCGGTCTCCTCCCGGACCTCCCGCAGGGCGCAGTCGGTGTCGCTCTCGCCCCGGTCCGCCTTGCCCTTGGGCAGGGACCAGTCGTCGTAGCGGGGCCGGTGGACGACGAGGATGCGAACGGGGCCGCGGCCCCACCGGCTCCATATCACTCCGCCGGCGGCCCGGACGTGGTGGACCGGCGCCTCGCCGTTCTCAGGGGACATCAGGGTCAGAGGCTATTCCCGCCGGGTGGCCCCCTGCGCCATACGGGGTCTGCGACATACGGCGTAGTGGGCGGGATATACGGTCGGCACCATGCCGGGGCCGGTGGCCACCGGTGCGCGAGGCTCGGGGCCGTGCCCCTGTCCCATCGCCTCCGGCGAGCCGTGATCTCAGCCGCCGTGTTGGCCGGCGTCGCCGTGCTCGGCGGCGTCACCACTGGGCCCGCCGGCGCCGCGCCGGCCCGTCCCCCGGTGCGCCGGGTGCTCGTACTGTCGCTACCCGGAACGACCTGGGCGGCTGTGGCCGATGCCCGCACTCCCAACCTGAACCGCCTCTTCGCCGCGGCGGCGGTGGGGAACACCTCGGTGCGGGCCATCGAGCGGCAGACCCGGCCGGGCGACGGGTATGTCACCATCGGCGCCGGCACTGCCGCCGCCGGCGTCGCCCGGGTCGAGGGGTTGGCTTTCGACACCGGCGAGCGCCGCCCGGAGCAGGCCGGGATCGCTGGCTACCGCCTCGGCTTCCCCGCCACCGGGCCGCCGGACGGCGTCGTGGCGGTCGGCGGACCGGAGCTGGCCCGGAACGCCCGTCAGCGCCACCGGGGGGCGGAGATCGGCGCTTTGGGCGAGGCGCTGGCCCGGGACGGCGTCGCCCGGGGCGTGATCGGCAACGCCGACCGCGCCCTCGGCCCGCTCCCTCCCGGCGCCGACCTGGCTGACGATCCCTACGATCCCAGCGCCTATCACCGGGAGGCGGCGCTGGCTCTCGCCGACCACGCCGGCGGGGTGCCGGCCGGTGAGGTCGGCCGGAGCCTTCTGCGGGAGGACGGCACGGCGCCCCTGGGCCTCCGCCTCGACGCCGATTCGACGGTGGCGGCGTTCAAGCGGGTGTGGGACGGGCCGGGCCGGGCCGTCGTCCTTCTGGAGGCGTCGGATCTCGCCCGGTGGCACGTCCTGGCCCGGGGCTTCCCGCCCGACCGTCTGCCCGATCCGCAGCTGGGACGGCGGACCCTCGAAGCAGCCGACGGGCTGTTCGGCCGCGTGCTGGCCGACGTCGACCTCGAGCGCGACGCCGTGATCGTCACCGGCCCGTCCGACCCGGGGGACGGTGTCCACCTGACGGTGGCGGCCCTGCGGGCCCCCGGCGTGCGCCCCGGCCTCCTCGACTCGGCCACCACGCGGCGGGCCGGTTATGTCACGCTGCCCGACCTCGGTCCCACCGTCCTCGACCTGCTCGGCGTCGCCCGGCCCGACTCCATGGAGGGCCGGCCGTACGGGACCCACCCCCGGTCATGGGCCGGCCCGCCCGTCGGCCGCTTCGTCGAGAACGATCGCGAGGCCCGGTTCCGGGACCGGATGCTCGGCCCGGTGGCCGGCGTGTACGTCACCATCGAGATCCTCCTGTCGCTGGCGGTGGCCTACGTCCTCGCCCGGCATCCGGATCGGCGCGGTGTCCGCCGGGCGTTCGACTTCATCGGGCTGTGGCTGCTGGCCCTCGTGCCCCTCACGTTCCTCGGGGCGGTGCTCGACCTCGACCACGTCGCGCCGTACCTCACCCTGGTCCTGGGCGGCGGCGCCCTCCTGGCCGCGGCGGCCGGCGCGCTGGGAGGGCCCATGCGACCCCTGGGCGCCCTCCTCGGGTTGCTCATCGGCCTCCATGTCGTCGACGTGGTGACCGGCGCCCATCTCCAGATCACCACCGTCTTCGGCTACTCCCCCACCGTCGGCGGGCGCTTCTCGGGGTTCGGGAACCTGGCCTTCGGCCAGTTGGCGGCGGGCGCCATTCTGCTGGCCGGAATCCTGGCCTACACCCTCCGTGGACGGCGGGGCCTCGTGGCCGGTGTCGCGGTGCTGGTCGTCGCGCTGGTGGCCGACGGGATGCCGTTCTGGGGCGCCGACGTGGGCGGCGTGCTGGCCGCCTTCCCGGCCTTCGCCCTCGTGGCGCTGGGATTGAGCGGCCGGAGGGTTTCCTGGCGGCGGCTGGCGGCGCTCGGTGCCGGGGCCGTGGTCGCCGTGGGCGGGCTCGGCCTGCTCGACCTGCTCCGCCCGGCGGGGAGCCGCACCCATCTCGGCCGGCTGTTCGAGCAGATCGGCCACGACGGCCTCCGGCCGTTCACGGACGCCGTGCAGCGGAAGATCGCCGAGAACCTGTCGGTCATCCCGACCTCCATCTGGATCCCGCTCGTACCAGCGGTGCTGGCCTTCTACGCCTGGCTGGCCTACGGCTCGTCACCGAGCCTGGAGGAGATCCGGTTGCGGGCGCCGGCCATGAGACCAGCCCTCGTCGGCCTGCTGGTGGCCGCCGTGCTGGGCATGGCTCTCAACGACTCCGGGATCGCCGTCCCGGCCATGATGCTCGGCGTCCTGAACCCCGTCCTGGTCCGCCTCGCCCTCCACACCGACGAACTCGGCTCCGCCGCCCTGCCCCGACCCCTTCCCGGTCCTTGATCAGCCTTTCGCCCCGCCGGTGAAGCGCCAGGAGCCGAGCCGGAGGGCGGGACAGTGGACCAGTCCGGGGCCGAACTCGGAGTCGGCGAAGCGGGCCTCCCGGGAGATCCCGAGAACGTTGCCGGGGGCGAGGGCGTCGATGAAGCTCTGGGTGAAGCGCAGGTTCTTCACGCCGCGGCGGATTTTCCCGTCCTCGATGAGGAACGTGCCGTTGCGGGTCAGACCGGTCACGACCTGGGTCTTCGGATCGAGGATCCGGCAGTAGTTGAACGTGGTCACGAGCAGGCCCCGGCCGGTCGAGGCGATCAGGTCGGAGGTACCGGCACCAAAGGAGGCGTCGGCCGGACCGAGGAACAGATTGGACGGGATGGGGCCGTAGGCGTCGCTCTCGGCCGCGGCGTGACCGGTGCTCTCGGTGCCCGTCTTGCGGGCGGTGCGGCGGTCATGGGCCAGGGCGGTGGAGATGCCGGCCCGCACGAGGTCGAGGTGACGCTTGGGGGTGCCGTCGGCGTCGAAGGGAAGGCCGAGGGCGGCGGGGTCGGTGGCGTCGTCCCAGATGGAGACGGCGGGATCGAACTGGGCCTCGCCGAGGCGGATGCCCGACTGGCCTTCGATGACCTGCTTGGCGTTGAACCCGTAGAAGGCAAGGAAGATCAGGATCGTCGCCACACATTCGGGCTCCAGGACGACCTCGTACTCCCCCGGTTCGATGTCGGCCGCCGCCGAGGAGCGCAGGGCGCGGTCGGCCGCCGCCGCCCCCACCCCGGCGGCGTCGAGGTCGGCCAGCCGGACGGCGGTGGCGTGGCCCGACCCGGCCGAGTCGTCGGTCTGGTGGATGCCGTCGATGGTGGCCCGCGTGCTGCGCCGCTCGGCGTGCTGCCCGGCGGAATTGGCGAAGGCCGTCGTGCCGCCGTCGGTGTCGCAGAAGCCGGCCGCCCGCAGGCCGGGACCGGCGTCGACGAAGGCCCTCACCCGATGGGCCCGCTCGTCGGGTGAGGCCTCCTCGGTGGCGGCGTCGTAGTGGTCGACCTCGGACACCGGGGCGGGCGGGGCCAGGCCGGGCCAGTCGGGGTCGACGGGACGGAGGGCGGCGGCGGCGAGGGCACCCTCGACCAGGGCGGCCAGGCCGTCGAAGTCGGCCCGCGTGGTCGAGGCGGCGGCCACATGCGAACCGCTGGCGCCACCGGCGGGCCGGGCCACTTTGAGGTGGACGGAGACGCCGACCTCGCCGACGTTCTGGTGGATGAACGAGTTGGCGAAGCGGGTCAGCGCCGGCCGGCCCCGCGACGCGGTGACCTGCGCCTCGGCCCGGTCGCCGATGAGGTCGAGGACCTGCGAGCAGAGCTCGGCGGGGCCCGGGGTGCGGGGTGTCCCCGCAGAGGACAGCGGGGCGGTCATCCCCGCACCCCCACCCGCACGCCGCGGAAGCGGGCCGGCGCCGCGGGGTGCCCCGTGTGGGCCGTCTGCATCGGCTGGCCCTTGCCGCAGTTGGGAACACCCCACTGGATCCACTCCGAACCGCCGGACAGCATGTCGAGGGTGGCCCAGAACTGGGGCGTGATCCCGGTGTAGGTCGGGTTCTTGAGCATCCGGCCGAGGCGGCCGCCGCTGATCTCCCAGGCGATCTCGCAGCCGAACTGGAAGTTGAGCCGCTTGTCGTCGATCGACCACGACCGGTTGGTGGCCATGAGGATGCCGTCGTCGGTGGCGGCGATGATCTCGTCCAGCGACGAGTCCCCTGGCACGAGACCGACGTTGGTCATCCGCACCATGGGGAGGCGGTTGTAACCGTCGCCCCGGACCATGCCGCCGGGGGCCAGGCCGGCGATGGCGGCGGAGTCACGTCCGGACAGCACGCCGACCCACCGGCCCTCCTTGACGATGTCGACCCGCTGGGCCGGTGTGCCCTCGTCGTCGTAGCCGAAGGTGCCGAGCGCGCCCGGGAGGGTGGCGTCGGCGGTGATGTTCATCAGCGGCGAGCCGTAGGCCAGGCTGCCGAGGCGGGGGAGCTCGAGGAACGACGTGCCGGCGAACGCCGCCTCCCAGCCGAGGATGCGGTCGAGCTCGATGGCGTGGCCAACGGATTCGTGGATCTGGAGCGCGAGTTGGCTCGACTCCAGCACGAGGTCCGTGGTCGCCTCGGGGCACTCGGGAGCCGAGAGAAGTGCCACCGCTTCGGTTCCCACCCTCTCGGCGTTGCCGGGCAGGTCGAAGCGCCGGACGACCTCGTAGCCGCCCGACTCGTACTGCCCGAAGGACTGCGGGTACGACCGGCGCTGCGTCTCCGCCTCCCCCACCGCCGTGGCATCCATCCCGCCGCCGCACTCGACGAGATGCTGGCTGATGCGGTGCCCCTGGCTGGAGACGAACCACTTCCTCGTGTCCCAGGCGGTGAGGAAGGCCCGGGCCAGGGCGACGCCTTCGACCGCCTTCATCGTCTTCGTGACGCCGACGAGGAGGTCGGCCTTCTCGGCCAGCGACACGGCGAACGGGTCCTCCCGGTGGGGGGTCTCGTAGCTGTCTTCCCGGACGGGCACGTCGGCCAGGGACAGCGGCGGCCCCGGCACGCTGGTCGACGCCCGGGCGGTGGCGGCGGCCGCCTCCCCGGCCCGGCGGGCCTCGCCGGGGTCGGCGGTGGCGAAGAACCCCCACGATGAACCGATCAAGGCCCTGACGCCGACACCGGCCGACTCCGACTGGTCGAGCGACTCGATCGTCTCGTTCAGCGCCTCCAGGCTCTGGCGGCGGGACACGACGACGCGGGCGTCGGCGTACTCGGCCCCGGCGGCCAGCGCCCCTTCGACAGCGGCGACGGCGGGATCGAACATCGGCGGCTGCTCCTCACCCTGTCATTTCAGGTCGGGTCATTTCAGGTCGGGTCATTTCAGGTCGGCGATCAGCTGGCGGGCGAGGGTGGCGGCCTCGGCGAGCGCCGCCCGGCCCGTCCGCAGGGACGTGCGCGTCTGTTCCAGCGTCGTGCGGTTGGCCGGATACCCGGCGGCCTGGAGGGCCAAAAGGGCGGCCGGCAGCGGCGTGACGGTACTCGTGGCGGAGGCCAGCCTGGCCCGGAGGGACGCCAGGTCGGTCCTCGCCTTGGTCGTGTCCTTGCCCGTGGCCTGGTCGATGGCCTTCGCCAGCCGGTCGGCCAGCTTGGCGAGCC
>JAUZEX010000486.1 GCA_030838815.1 Actinomycetota bacterium | reverse complement strand
CGTACTGGATCGTCGACCCCGACCGCGGCGTCATCAGCTGTCTCGTGCTTGACGGAGCCGAGTATCGGACGGTGGCCGAAGGCGCCACCGTGACGGTGGACGACCCTGTGTCGCTCCGAATCGATCTTCCGGCCTTGTCAGAGCCCTGACAGGCGAACGACATCAAGAAGTAGAAGTTCTGGCAGTGCGGCGCCTGGCGGGGGGTGCGGCCTCCGAGACCCGGTCACGGACCACGTCCCCACAGTGGCCCTAAGGCTGCCTTCGGCCTACGCTTCCGTCGGGCACCCAGAGGCCCCGGAGCGGAAACGATGCCATGATCAGTCGAGCCGCCATCGCTGGCTGGGGTGTCTGCGTTCCCGAGGCTCGACTCACCAATGCCGATTTCGAAGGCCTGGTCGACACCACCGATGAGTGGATCGTCGAGCGTACGGGGATACGCGAACGCCGGATCGCGGTCGAGGGGGAGACGACGGCGACGCTGGGCATCGCCGCCGGGGCAGCGGCACTGAAGCAGGCCGGGATCACCCCCGAGGACGTCGATCTCCTGGTGGTGGCGACAACCACACCCGAACAGCCCATCCCCCAGACTTCGGCCTTCGTGCACGAAGGCCTGGGGTTGCGCTGTGGCGCATTTGACGTCGGCGCCGGATGCGCCGGCTTCGTCTACGCCCTGGTCGCCGGATCCCTGCTCCTGGTCGGCGGCGCCCTGGAGCGGGTGCTCATCGTGGGGGCCGAGACGCTGAGCCGGATCCTCGATTACACCGACCGCCAGACGTGCGTGCTCTTCGGCGACGCCGCCGGCGCCGTCGTTCTCGAGGCCGCCCGGGGCGACGACCCTCCAGGGCTCCTGGCCTGGGATCTCGGCTGCGACGGATCGGCGGCAGAGCTCATCCAGATGCGGGCCGGTGGGAGCCGCATGCCGACCAGCGCGGCGACGGTGGCCGCCGGCGAGCACTGGGTGAGGATGGACGGCGCCGAGGTCTTCCGCCGGGCCGTCCGGTTGGTGGTGGCGTCGGCGTCGGCCACCCTCGAGCGGGCCGGTGTGGGGGCGGAGCAGGTCGATCTCTTCGTGCCCCATCAGGCCAACGCCCGAATCATTGCCGCGGCCGCCCAGCGCCTCGGTCTCGGGCCCGAGCGGGTGGCGGTGAACATCGACCGGTACGGGAACACCTCGGCGGCCTCGGTACCGCTGGCGTTGGCCGAGGCGGCCGATGACGGCCGGCTGCATGACGGCGACCTCGTGCTCTTCACCGCCATCGGCGCCGGCATGGCCTGGGCCAGCGCCCTCCTCCGCTGGAGCGACTGTCCGGGCGATGCAAATGGTCGAGCCTTGACGTGATGATCGGGAAGAGTGATCGTGGCGGGGCACGATATGGCCTGCTGGTGCAGTCGTAGTCGTGGGCGGAGCGACCCGAAGGAGGCAGGCATGCGGCGGATCTCAGGTCCGATGGCGAAGAGAAATAAGGTCCTCGACGGTTACGCGGCCTTCAACAACGGCGAATGGGCCACCCTGGAAAAGCTTCTGTGCGAGGACGTTGTCTGGCATCCGATGGACGGCGGCCGCAAGATCGAGGGCCGGGACAAGGTCATCGCCCATCTGAAAGATCTTCGGAACACCACCGTGGTGGAGCTCTTGGACATCGCCATCGACACCCGGGCCAACGCCGCCATCGCGGTCGACTTCACGCGTACGACCCGCAAGGAAGGCGACCACGCCTGCGCGGACAAGATCGTGTTCGAAGGCGGCTGCATCAAGGAGGTGTGGCACTGCGCCGCTGATACTCACCAGCACGGGCATGCAGGTCATCCAGCGACACCCACCAAAGCACACTCCCATCCTTGACGCCGGACGGGGCCCACCCGAGACGATCCTGACGATTCAGCCGTGAAACAGAAGACCGGCACGGCGACGGTCTTGTTCACGGACCTGGTGGGATCCACGGAGCTCATGACCCGGCTGGGCGAGTCCGCCTTCGATGATGTTCGCCGTGCGCACTTCGCCGCGTTGCGGAAGACGATCCAGCGAACCGGCGGGGAGGAGGTCAAGACCCTGGGAGACGGGGTCCTGGTCATCTTCGGATCGGCCGCCGACGCCGTGGCGTGTGCGGTGGCCATGCAGCAGGCGGTCCAGCGACAGCTTGTTGCCCCACAGGCCCCGTTGGCCATCCGGATCGGCGTGGGGCTGGGAGATGTGGTTATCGAGGACGGCGACGTCTTCGGCACGCCGGTCGTCGAAGCCGCTCGGCTCGTCGAGGCGGCCCAGCCCGGCCAGATCCTGGTCACCGCCATTGCGCGGGTGGTGGCCGGCGGCCGCTCCAGGGTCCGCTTTGCCGATATCGGACCCCTCCGGCTCAAGGGACTCCCCGAGCCGGTTCCCACCTGCGAGGTGGCGTGGGAGGCCCTCCCCCCATCCGTTCCCCTGCCCGCTCTGCTCACCGACATGGGGCCGGTCTTCGTCGCCCGTGAGGCGGAGATGGAGCGGCTCGAGCAGCTGTGGAAGGAGGCCGTCGCCGGCGACGTGCGGGTGGGGTTGCTGGCCGGGGAGCCGGGCGTGGGCAAGACCCGCCTGGCGGCCGAGCTCGCCGGCCGGGTCGACGACCCGGGAGTGACGGTACTCGCCGGCCGCTGCGACGAGGATCTCGGCGTGCCCTATCAGCCCTTCGTGGAGGCCCTGCGCCATTTCGTCGACCATGTCCCGGCCGAGGAGCTCGCCGGTCGCCTGGGCCGCTACGGAGGCGAGCTCGCCCGGCAGGTACCGGAACTGGCGGAGGGCGATCCCGGCCTCGCCCCTCCCCTGCACTCGGACCCCGAGACCGAGCGTTACCGGCTCTTCGACGCCGTGGCCGCGTGGC
>JAUZEX010000435.1 GCA_030838815.1 Actinomycetota bacterium | reverse complement strand
GGCCGCACCGTCGAGGCGGGCAAGAGCGTCGCTACGGTGGAGAGCTCGAAGTGGGTGGGGCCCGTCCCCTGCCCGGTCAAGGGCGAGATCATCGAGATCAACGAAGCAGCGGTCTCCGACCCCGGCCTGGTGAACCGGGAGCCCTACGGCGCGGGGTGGATCGCCCGGGTCCGGCCCGAGGACTGGGCCGCCGATTCCGCCGGGCTGGCTACCGGCGAGGCGGGCATCGCCGCCTACGCCGCCTTCCTCGAGCGGGAAGGAATCAGCTGCGGCCAGTAGGAAAGAGCACAGCATGGCAGAGCAGAACTGGTTCGGCTGCGTCATCCCCGAGGACCTCCTCTACGACCTCGGGCGCGACGTGTGGATCCGCCGTCTCGACGACGGCGAGGTCGAGTGCGGCATGACCGACGTGGCCCAGACCCGGTGCGGCCGCTTCGTCGGCGTGTCGTGGAAGCACCCCGGCAAGCAGGTGAAGCAGGGCCGGCCGATGGCCGTCATCGAGAGCGCCAAGTGGGTCGGCCCGTTCCCGGCCCCCCTGTCGGGCCAGATCACGGCCGACAACCGGCTGGGGTTCGAGAACGACGTGGCCGTGGCCAACCGCGATCCCTACGGGGCCGGCTGGCTCATCCGCCTGCGGCCCGACGATTACGAGGGCGAGAGCGGCCACCTGGTCGACGGCGCCGCCGCCTTCGAGCACTACCGCACGATCATCGAGGAAGAAGGGATCCGATGTTTCCGTTGTGAGGAATGACGGGGCGTAGCAGGATTGTGATCACAACAGTCGAGAGGGGTCAGCCCAATGGATGACAACGGCAACGGCAACCGGCAGAAGCGCATGGCGATGGTGTGCTGGAGCAGCGATCTCGACCGGGTGTGGCCGGTCATGATCCTGGCCACCACGGCGGCCGCCTCCGGCCTCCACGTCGACGTGTTCTTCACGTTCTGGGGCCTGCGGGTCCTGCAGAAGAACGACAAGCGGGTGACCGGCCAGAACTGGATGCAGAAGGGTGAGTCCCTCGTCGACCGGGGCGGGACGGACCACCTCAAGCTGGGCAAGATCCACTTCGGCGGCGCCGGCACCACCATGATCAAGAAGCTGGCCAAGTCCTACAACGTGGCCACCCCCACTGAGCTGCTCGGCATGGCCCAGGACCTCGGCGTGAACCTCTACCCCTGCCAGATGACGATGGACCTCTACGGCCTCACCAAGGAGGACTTCATCGAGGGCCTCGGGTCTCCGATGGGCGCGGCCAGCTTCATCGACATGGCCGCCGACGCCGACATCACCATGTTCATTTAGAGGGCGTTTGGGGGAGGCAGGTACGTCGCCCGAGCATCCACGAAGGCGCCGGCACTGAGCTGGAGTTCCAGCCGGGCCGGCGCCTTTGTCCCGCGGAAGAACACCTGGATCCCGTCCGCCCGCCAGGTGACGAATGCCTCCGGATCGAACGGGCTGCCGAGCGCCGCCACGAGTTTCCCGTCGGGGCCGGTGGCCACCGTCACCGCCCGTTCGCCGTGGTGGCACAGGGTGACCAGGTCGGAGGAGAAGGAAGTCTCGGGCGGCGGCCCGGCCAGCGGCTCCGCCCGGGCGGACGGCCGCCGCTTTCGCTCGGGGGCACTGCCCGTACTGTCGTTGGCGAGAGGCATCAGATGCCGAGAAACGCTTTGCCCTCGGCCGAGATCCGCTCGGGCGACCAGGGGGGCTGGAAGACCAGCTCGGTCTGCACTTCGTCGAACGGCAGCGTCCCCGCCACCTCCTTGATCGCCGACTCGATGAGCGGCCCGAGGCCGCACGCCATCGTGGTGAGCGTGTAGTGGATCGTCAGCCTGCGGTCGTCGACGGCGATGTCGCAGATCAGGCCGAGGTCGACGATGTTGAGCCCCAGCTCCGGATCGATGACGGCCTTCAGCGCGTCCCGAACCTCGCCCGGGGACGGGGCGGCGACGGACGGATCGGTCAGCGGGCCACCGGGGCCCGGAGCGCCGTCTGGCGCTCGAGCTCGTCGGACATGACGCCCCGCAGGATGTCGATCGCTTCGATCACCTTCGGGTGCCGGAGCGAGTAGACGACGTTGTTGCCCTGCCGCTCGGCTTCCACCAGACCCCGGTCACGGAGCACGGCGAGGTGCTGGGACGTGTTGGACTGCGGCGCCTCGATGAGCTCGCACAGCTCGCTGACGGTGTAGCGGCCGTCACGCAGCGCATAGAGGAGCAGCAGACGCTTCGAGTCGTTGAGCGCCTTGCACATGCTGGCGACCAACTCGTCCAGCTCCTGCCGGAGCAGCGAATCGATAGGTGCCAACGAGTCACCTCCGACTCCGAGGGGCGAACCCGGAAATTTCCACTATAAGCCAGGGAATTCGATTTCCCCATAGCGAGGTCATATTTTCTCACACAGGGATTCGCCGATGCAAACATGCAGGATTGCGTAAACAGACTCATTTCGGCGCGTCGTCGGAGGCGGCGGCCACGGCCCCCTCGACGAGCTCGACCAGGGCCGCACCGGCCGGGGTGAGGCCGGCGCTGTCGTCCTCGTGGCGTCGCCCCACCAGGCCGGCGGCCACGAGCCCGTTAAGGCGCTCCCAGACTGCCAGGCGGGGAAGGCCCGTCTCGACGCAGAGGTCGGCCAGGGGCGCGTCCCCCCCGGCCATGCGCCGCAGCAGGGCGTAGGACAGGGGGTCGCCGGCCGCCCGGAGGGCGGCGAGCGCCAGGTCCCGGACCACGAGGGCCGGGTCGCCCGCGGCATCGGCGGCCGGGTCAGGCGCCGGCCGCTCGGTGAACGCGAAGGCGTCATACCGGGCCGCGGCGGCGGCGATGGCGGCCAGGCGGGCGGCCAGTGCCCGGCCGAGGACCGCCGGATCGACGCCCACTAGCCGTCAGGCGGTGTCGGGGCCTCGGCGGCCGCCTCCACCGCCTCCGGGACAGTCGCCTCGGCTTCACCGGCCGCGCTCTCCGGCGGCGCCGGTTCACTGGCGGGGGCGGGAGCGGGGTCGGCGGCGGGGGCGGGAGCAGGGCGGCGGGCGGCGAGGGTGTCGCGGTCCAGGGCGGCGTCGAGAAGCTGGACCACGTCGAGGACGGCCATGGCGGCCTCGTTGCCGGTCGTCTTGGCCGCGTCGGTGTACATCGTCATGTCCTTGGGGCAGGCCACCACGAAGGTGTCGACGCCCACCGCCACCGCTTCCTTGATGCGGTTCTCGCTCGGGCGCTCGGCCAGGTTCGAGTCGTCCATCCAGATCCGTCCGCCGCCGGCGCCGCAGCAGAACGTGTTGTCCTTGTTGCGGGGCATCTCTTTGACCGTGCACCCGAGGTTCTTCAGCAAACTCCGGGGAGCGTCGGTCACCCGGTTGTAGCGGGCCAGGTAGCAGGGATCGTGGTAGGTCACCGTGCGCCCCAGCGGCTTCACCGGGATCGTCCCGTCCTCGAC
>JAUZEX010000425.1 GCA_030838815.1 Actinomycetota bacterium | reverse complement strand
GGTCACCGAGGAGGACGGCTTCGATGTCGCCGGGGTAGATCTTCTCGCCGCCCCGGTTGATGACGTCGTCGGAGCGCCCGACGAGGTACAGGAACCCGTCCTCGTCGAAGCGGCCGAGATCGCCGGTGGACAGCCATCCGCCGGCCCCCTGCGCCGGCCGTTCCCGGAGCCCGCCGTCGGTCGGGGCCCAGTACCGGCTGGCCACCCGCTCGCCACGGATCTCGACCGCTCCGACGGCGCGCAGAGGCACCGCGTGTCCCGCCTCGTCGACAATGCGGATCTCGGTGCCGACTCCCAGGCCGACCGATCCGGGACGGCGCCGGCTGGCGTCGAGCGGATTGGCGGCGATCTGGCTGGCGGCCTCCGTCATGCCGTAGGTCTCAAGGACGGAAATGCCGCAACGGCCCTCGAAGCGCCCCAGTGTGCCGGGCGCCAGCGGCGCCGACGCCGAACGGGCGAAGCGGATCGCGTCGGCCACCCCGGCCGGGGGCGGGGCGGACTCGGCCAGCAGGCCGATGATGGCCGGGACGAGATTGAGCCAGGTGACGTCGTGGTCGCCGGCCACGGCCCAGAACCCGCTCCGGGAGAACCGGCTGTCGAGCACCAGGGTGCTGCCGGCCACCAGCGTGGAGAGGACGCCGACGACGAGGCCGTTGATGTGGAACAGCGGCAGTGGGCAGTAGCCCCGGTCGTCGGCGGTGAGCTGGTGGTGACGGACGACGGCCATGGCCGTGCCGACCAGCTGCGCCTCGGACAGGGGGATGATCTTGCGGGTGCCGGTCGTGCCCGAGCTGGCCATGATCAGCGCCGCCGGGCCGGGGCTGACGGACGGAGCCGGCCACGGCCGGATACGGGCCAGGCGTAGGCCCCCGGGGCCGCTGACCAGAATCTGGGCGCCGCCGGCGGCGAGGTCGTCGAGATCGGCAGCGGCCGTCCCGTCGGTCACCACCGCCGAGAGGCCGAGGGTGTGGATCTCGGCTGCCAGCTCGTCGGCGGGCGCCCCCGGGTTGAGGGGCGCGACGGTGATCCCGGCCGAAAGGGCGGCCAGATGGGCGGTGGCCGCCGCCAGCGGGTCGGCCATGACGAGGCCGACCCGGGACAGCGGCGCAACCCCCAGCCGGGACTGCTGCGCCGTCCAGTGCGCGGCGACGACGGCGATCTCGCCCCAGGTGACCCGCCTTCCGGAGCAGCCTTCGATGAACGCCGTCCGCCGCGGCGTGGCGTTTCGGCGCTGGGCCAGGAGGCTCCGAACCGAGGGCTTCGGCCGTCCACCGAAGGGAATGACTGCCGTGCGGGGTCGCATGTCCCTCATGGTCGAGACCCTGCCTGGGAAGGTTCTGTGACCCCTCTGCGGACTTCATAAGCGCCGGTTCGGTCGTGGAGGCGGGTTCGGTCGTGGAGGCGGGGTCGGCCGGTCAGGGCCAGCGACCACCGGCTCCGCCGGGCCACCACGGCGACGGCCGCCGCCCCGGCCGATGTCCCCAGCACGGCCAGTCCGGTGGCCACCATGGCCGGAAGCCGTTGCCCGTCGTTCCCGAGCCCCAGTCGCAGCAGTACTTCCAGGACCAGCGGATGGGCCAGGTACACGGCGAACGCCAGGTCCGACGCCCGGGCGACCAACGCCGCTCCCGGCCGGCCCCGGCTGGCCCAGCTGCGGCCGGCCAGGTACAGCAGGATCAGCGCCGCAATCGACGTGAGGACCATGGCCGGCTGGAGGACGGCGGCCGCCAGCCGCGGCTCCCGTCCTCCGACCTGGGCCCAGAAGGCCAGCTCGGCCAGGGCGGCGGCGCCCGCCGCCACGCCGAGGAGAAGGCGGCGCCGTTCGGCGCACACCCGCTCGATCCGGTCGAGGTGGAGAGCGGCGTAGGCCCCGGCCAGCACGTAGACGGCGTACGTCGGGAGCAGCTCGTAAGCCCGGGGCCAGAGATGCCCGACCCAGCCCGCCGGCGCGGTCCCGTACTGCAACCAGGCCAGCCAGGCCACGTTGACGGCGGCCACGACGCCGAGGACGGGCCAGGCCCGGGCCTCCGTGCGCCGCACGAAGCGCAGCAGCAGCGGGAAGACCAGGTACAGCTGCATCGACACCAGCAGGAAATAGAGGTGGTACTCCGCATTGCCGGTGGCGAAGGCCCACAGGACCGCCGCCCCCCTGAGGCGCTGGTGCGCCGGCCCCCAGACGTGGAAGGCGGTGTAGATGGCGCTCCAGGCCAGGTACGGGGCCACGACGGCCGGGAACCGCTTGCGCCAGAACGCCCGGGCGTCCAGGGTGCGGCCCCGGGCCGAGTGCACCAGCACGAAGCCCGTGAGGGCGAAGAACACCTCCCGGCCGAACTGCAACAGCATGAGCACCCCGGCCCAGCCCCGGCTCGACGGCGGTTCGGTGAAGGCGACGGCGTGGACGCCGATCACCGCCCCGAAGGTCAGCAACCGGACCACGTCGGCCTGAGGCAGGTACCCCCGGCGGGCGGCGGTCGTCACCGGGACGACTTTGGGGACTCCACCTCAGCGCCCAGTGGGACATCCCTGTCAGTCGTCTGTGAACCGGCCGGATCCGTCGTTGTATCCCGAGCCGGGCCGTTGTAAGGTAGCCCTAATAAGGGATGCCTAAGATCAAAT
>JAUZEX010000402.1 GCA_030838815.1 Actinomycetota bacterium | reverse complement strand
GCCGGCGTCGCCGAAGGCGAAGACGCCGCCGTCGGACGCCACCAGCCAGTAGCCCTTGTCGGTCGACGTCGGGACGATGCCCTCGACCGGCTTGTTCAGCTTGAGGTTCCCGGTCGAGCCCCAGAAGGGGGCGCCGAACGAGAACACCCCGCCGTCGGACGCCACCATCCAGTACCCGGAGCCGTCCGGGGTCACCGTCGAACTCACGACCGGGGCGTTCAGGTGCTTGCCCGACATGTCGCCGAGGTTCCTGGCGTCGCCCATGGTGATCACCCGGCCGGCGCTGGTGAAGACCCAATAGCCATGGCCGGACGGGGTGGCCGACAGGCTGACGGCGGTCTCGCCCGGCGCCAGCGCCGCGTTACCGAGTGACGGGGCATGGCCGAAGGCATAGACGCGGCCATGGTCGTCGAGCACGTAGTAGCCGCCACCATCCGGACTCGGCTCGAGATGCGTCGCCTTGGCCCCACCCGGAAGCGCCGGGCTCCCGAGGTCGGCGGCGGCCCCGAAAGGGTACACCTTGCCATCGGTACCGAGCATCCAATACCCCGCCGAGGACGCCGTCGTCGACGCGTCGGCCGACGCCCGGGTCACGACCGGGCTGGCGAAGGGCGCGCCGGCGAACACGACGGCCGCGGTGACGGCCGCGGCCGCGTTACGGCGGATCCGGCCGGCGAGGGGCGAGAAGATCGAGAACATAGGAGCTCCATCGACATGCGGCTGGGGGGAAGGCGCGCGTGCTGCTAGGGCACCCGTCGCCGGTCAGATACCACCCGCCCGACGCGATCTCCTTCGTGGCGATGCTTCATGTTCCTCAGGTCCGACTTTGACCTTCAGCCGGCCCTCAGCCACTGTTCAGATCCCGGCCGGATGGCATGGCCCGCACGGGTGCCCACCCGCGCTGGCCGGGTAGGCCTGGAGCATCACCGTGCCCGGGCCGGGAACGGGTCCGCGCCCAACCGGCTGTCCATCGTGCGACCCGACCGGCAGGGGCGCCGTCCCGCAGAGCTTGGGCGGCGGGAACGTCTTCCGCCACGACTCCCGATCCCATACGCCGGGCCGGACCAGGCACCGGCCCGAACGCCATCAGTCGGAGCACACCGCCGTCCCTCTCGCTCCACGCCCACAGCGGCGGCCGAGACGATGGGCCGGCGTCTCTTGTTCGTGACGCGGACCGGGCGTGGCGCCTGCGGTGGCGTTCACCAGTACAGGTCAGAGCGCTCGGCGGCAGCCCCACGGTCTCGCCCCGTCCGCCGAACGGTCGGGCCGGCGGTCTACTGTCACGGCCAGGAGCCGCCAACCGGACCAGTGTCCAAGCTCCGATACGACCGCCGTGCAGCAGACGTCGTCAATGGAGCACACCGCAATGGACCGCGTGGTCGCCACAAGGAGAACCCCGGTCCCCCGCCTGTCCGTGCACCGCTGGTCGGCCCGAGCCGGACGGGTGGCCACCGGTGAGCTGCAGCGGACCGGAATGTTGCCCGGGCTGACGGGAGGAGTCGCCGGCGCCGGGCTCATCGCCGTGGGCGGCGTCCTCGTCGGTCCACAGGCCCGCCCCTATGGGCCGGGCGCGACCATCGCCGGGTATGTCGCCAGCTACCTCGGACTGCTCCTCCTTGTCGGCGCCTGGTTGCACATCGGGCACGTCCTGCGCCGCCAGCCCGGCCCCGCATTCCGGGGACGTGGCGGCGGACGGCACGCAGCAGCTCTGCGCCACAGCCCAAGGGGTCTGGTATGCCAGTTCGGCACGAGTCACCCGTGGTGCAAGAGCCGGTCCCGGGAAGACGATCGCGACCCGCGCACGCCGCGGCGCCGGACACCTCCGACAGCACCGTCTCGGGGATCTTCGATATGACCCCCCTATTGCTGTAAGGGGTCGCTCGTCATCCCGAGTCGCGACGGCGCCGGTCGTGCGGGCTCGTGAATCGATAGCGGCGCAGGGCCACCGCACACCAGACGGCCTCGACGACGCCGAACGGCCACGCGCCGGAGAGGAACCCGTAGCTGCTCGACAGCGCGCAGCCGACAGGAAGGCGGCGACATGGCCTCGTCCCCGGTTTTCGAGCGCGTACATCGTCATCATGAACGTGAGAACCGTCACGCCAAAGGCTGTCAGCATCGCGCCAGTTGAGCAGACCGGCCGGCCGGCACCCGCGATGCGGTGGCCATCGGCATCGGCCCGATCGATGAACGCCACCGTCGCAGCGTGTCGCGTCCGCTCGGAGCCGCTGGGGGTCGGGTTCAGGCGGGTATGGCCGTGTCCGGGCGAGCTCCCGCGCTCCCCGCCAATGCTTCGTGTCGTAGGAGCGCGGCCCGTCGGACGTCGACCATGTCGGCGCCGTCGGGTGGCGGAGGGCCGCCTCCGGCGGGTCGCGCTGTGGCGCACCCGGCCCTACGGCTGCGCCCGAAAGGTGAAGAGATTTTCATGTCGGGCTCATGACCGGCTCAGGGTGGGTGGGGAAGCTCCCAATTGCGCCGATCCGAGAAGAAAGTGCGGATCGGGACGACTCCGTCCTCACCCCGAAAGGTGGACCACCATGGTTCTGCGTCGATCACTGCTCTCCATCGCACCCGCGGCGTCAATGATCCTGGCCTTGACGCCGGTGGCCGCTCACGCCGATCTCATCCCGGCCCCTCCGGCGCAGGCTTCCGGGGTGGCCGCACAGGTCGGATCCCTTCTCGACATCTCGAAAACGGACGCCACCGCCGGCGGTGGCGCCTCGTCGGCGCAGGCATCGGTCATCCGCGTCGGCGGTGAGCCGCTCCTCGGTCTCGGCGGCGCACAGAGCGGCGAGGGCGACTCGGGCGGCTCGCTGCTCGACACCGGTTCGAGTCTTCCCGCCCAGGTGCAGCTCGCTCCGTGGCGGGCCGGCACCCATACCAGCGGCCAGACCCGCCAGTCGAAGAGTTCGGCGGCGGTGGCCAAGGCGGTCGTGCCCTCGGTGGCCGGGGTCGGTGTGTTGACGTCGGACTCCCAGGCTTCCTGGACCGGCCAGAAGAGCAACGGCACCGCCGTGACCGACGGGTTCCAGCTCGACCTGCTCGACGCCCTCCGGCTCGTGCTGCTGCACTCCGAGGTGACGTCGGACGGTCGGGGACACTCCTACCTGGCCGGCGTCAACGGCACCGAGATCGGGACCGACGACCAGCTCGGCTCCAGCCCGCTGTGCGCCGCGAGCGCGGCGGAGCTGGTGAACCTGTCCTGCCTGACCGCCTCCGGCGGCAACGGCGCCAACGGCGACCTGACAAGCGGCGCGGCCCAGGTCGCCCAGATCGACCCGGCGCTCGCCGTTCTCGGCGCCGTCGACCCGGTGGCCACCTTCACGGCCACCAGCAGCTCGGGAACCGGTCGGCCTGATCTGTCCGCCCCCGCCGAGCACACACCGGACGTCAGCATCGACGCCAGCCGCTCCGCCACCCCGGCCGCCGTGGCCGGCGCGGTGGAGACCGCCCGGTCGGCGGGGGCGCTGCCCCGGACCGGCATGCCCGCCGGCCCGCTGGCCGGCGTGGCCGTGGCCCTGGTCGTCTTCGGGCTCGGCCTGCGCCGCGTCGGCGTCCCGCGCCTGGCGCGCTGAGCAACTGTTCCACCAGCCGCTGGTGTTATCCGGCGCCAGCAAGCAGCACGAGGGGCCCGGGATGATCCCGGGCCCCTCGTGCTGCCCGGGTCCTGTCGACAGGTCACCCCGATCGGGGGAGATGGCTCTCCCACAGGCCGCCTGCTCGCCGGAGGGGGGGGTCTCGCCCGCCGAGTTAGGCGGCGGGGCGAAGTTGAGCTGGGACAGGTTCTCGGTGCGGTCGGCGTCCTCGATGAGGAGGCACAGCGCGTTGACCAGGCGCATCTGCTGCGGGGTGCGGGCGCGGGCGCGGAGGAGCTCGGGGCTGCAGACGAGGACGGCGAGGGCCTGGGCTCGGGATATTGCCACGTTGAGCCGGTTCAGGCTGAAGAGGAATTCGAGGTTGCGGGGCATGTCATCGGCCGAGGAGGTGGCCATGGAGAAGATGACGACGGCGGCCCCCTGACCCTGGAACTTGTCGACCGTCCCGACTTGGGCCCCGGCGGGGAGGGCCGCCTTGAGCCTGGCGACGTGGGCGTTGCAGGGAGCGACGACGAGGATGTCGTTCACGCCGAGCGTTCGGTCTTGGCCGTGCTCGTCAACCCACCGGCGCCCGAGGAGGGACTGCACGCCGGCCGCGACTTCGGCGGCCTCTTCCGGGGAGGAGATCTTGTTGCCGACGTGTTCGACGGGGATCCAGCGCAGGCCGGTGCCGGCGGTCCATTCGCCGGGGCCGACGCGTTGTTCGGCGCAAGAGGGGGCGCCGTGGAGGCGGCCGTCGTAGAAGGCGTCGGAGACGAAGCGGCAGACGTCGGGGTGCATCCGCCACTTGACGTCGAGCAGGATCCCCCGCTCGGCGGGGATGGTGGCGTGGCCGTCGAGGATGTGCTCGAGGGCCGAGCGGCCGGCGCCGGCAGGGTGTGTTCCCTGGTCGGCTGGGGCAACTGCTGAGGATCCCCGAGGAGGACGACGTTGCGGGCGGCCCCGCCGATGGCGACCAGGTTGGCGAGGGCCATCCGGCCGGCCTCGTCGCCCACCAGGACGTCGAACGGGGCGGCCAGTCCGGGTCGGGCGAACAGCCACGGTGTGCCGGCCACCACGTCGACGGTTCCGGCGGCGACGCGGGCTTCGACGATGTCGTTGTCGTCGACGCACTCGGCCGACCGCGAAGTACAGCGGTTCTCGTCGTCGGCCTTCTGAATGGCTCGCAGCGGCACGCCGGCGGCGTGGGCGGAGACGCACACCTCGTCAAGGAGACGGTCTCCCTGGGATGGCAATGCGGAAACGCGGCCTCGGCCCTGGCGCTTTGTGGCCCCGAGCGAGCCCCTCAAGGGCCTCGAAGCGATGACGGCCTTGGCCGGCCCATCGGCAACCGGGCCCTACCCGGCTACCG
>JAUZEX010000395.1 GCA_030838815.1 Actinomycetota bacterium | reverse complement strand
TCTACGACTGGGAGACGGGCGACTCGGCCGCCTGCGACGAGGTCTTCAACCGGCCCGACGTCGTCGTCGTCGAGGCCGACATCCTCTATCCCCGTTCCCATCCGTCCCCCATGGAGACGTGCGGCAGCGTGGCCTCGATGGATGCGGTGACCGGCAAGCTCACGTGCTGGATCACCAGCCAGGCGCCCCACGCCCACCGGACCGTCTACGCCATGGTGGCCGGCCTGCCCGAACACAAGATCCAGGTGATCTCGCCCGACATCGGCGGCGGGTTCGGCAACAAGGTCCCCGTCTACCCGGGTTACGTCTGTGCCGTGGTCGGGACGATCGTGACCGGCAAGCCGGTGAAGTGGGTGGAGGACCGCTCCGAGAACCTGATGACGACGGGCTTCGCCCGGGACTACCACATGCACGGAGAGATCGCGGCCACCCGCGAGGGGAGGATCCTCGCCCTGCGGACCCACACGCTGGCCGACCACGGCGCCTTCAATGCCACGGCCCAGCCGACCAAGTTCCCGGCCGGGTTCTTCTCGATCTTCACCGGCAGCTACGACCTCCAGGCGGCCTACGGCAAGGTGACCGCCGTCTACACCAACAAGGCGCCGGGGGGTGTGGCCTACGCCTGTTCCTTCCGGATCACGGAGGCGGCCTACTTCGTGGAGCGTATGGTCGACATCCTCGCCCACGACCTGCAGATGGATCCCGCCGAGTTGCGGATGAAGAACCTCATCCAGCCGGAGCAGTTCCCGTATCAGACGAAGACCGGCTGGGAGTACGACTCCGGGAACTACCCGCTCACCCTCCAGGCGACGCTCGACCAGGCCGGCTACAAGGAGTTGCGGGTCGAGCAGGCCGAGCAGCGGGCCCGGTTCGAAGAGACCGGTGAAGGCACGCTGATGGGGATCGGCCTGTCGTTCTTCACCGAGGGCGTCGGCGCCGGACCCCGCAAGCACATGGATATCCTCGGCCTCGGCATGGCCGACGGCTGCGAACTGCGCATCCACCCGACGGGCAAGGCGGTGATCCGCCTGTCGGTGCAGACCCAGGGGCAGGGCCACGAAACGACCTTCGCCCAGATCGTGTCCCACGAGCTCGGGCTGCCCCCCGAGGACGTCGACGTCGTCCACGGCGACACCGACCAGACGCCGTTCGGGCTCGGGACCTACGGGTCCCGGTCCACGCCGGTGTCGGGGGCGGCGGCGTCGGTCGTCTCCCGGCGGATCCGGGAGAAGGCCCGGATCATCGCCGCCGCCGCGCTGGAGTGTGCCCCCGACGACCTCGAATGGGAGCCCGGGCGCTGGCAGGTCAAGGGCGACCCGGAGAAGGGCAAGACGATCCAGGAGATCGCCCTCCTGGCCCACTCCAGCCTGGAGCTCCCCGAAGGGGTGGAAGGCCATCTCGACGCGTCGGCCGTCTACAACCCGCCCAACCTCACCTACCCCTACGGCGCCTACCTGTGCGTCGTCGACGTCGACCCGGGGACGGGCGGGGTCAAGGTCCGCCGGTTCATCGCCACCGACGACTGCGGGCCCCGGATCAACCCGATGATCGTCGAGGGCCAGATCCACGGCGGCCTGGCTGAGGGTATCGGGATGGCGCTGATGCAGGTGATCGCCTTCGACGAGGACGGGAACTGCCTCGGCGGGTCGTTCATGGACTACCTCCTGCCGACCTCGCTCGAGTGCCCGAGCTGGGAGCTGGGGGAGACGATCACCCCGTCGCCCCACCACCCGCTCGGCTGCAAGGGCGTCGGGGAGTCGGCCACGGTCGGCTCGCCGGCGGCGGTGGTCAACGCCGTCATGGACGCGCTGGCGCCGCTCGGCGTCCGTCACGCCGACATGCCGCTCACGCCGGCCCAGGTGTGGTTGGCCATCCAGGGGCGGCCGGTGCGCACGGACCTGGCCTTCACGTGAGCCGACCCACATGAGTAGACCGGACGTGCAGGAGCGGGCCGGCGCGCTGCGGCGCGACCGCGTCCCGTTCGTGCACGCCCGGGTCGTCCGGGCCGAGCGGCCGACGTCAGCCAAGGCCGGCGACGAGGCGTTGATCCTGGCCGACGGGACCGTGGAAGGCTTCGTCGGAGGCACGTGCGCCGAGTCGACGGTGCGGGCCCAGAGCCTGGCCCTCCTCGACTCCGGCGAGACGCTGCTGTTGCGGATCACCCCGGTCGAGGAGCCGGGCGACCCGGACCCGCCCGGCACCGTTACCGCCTACAACCCCTGCCTGTCCGGAGGGGTGCTGGAGATCTTCCTCGAGCCGGTCGTGCCGGCGCCGCTCGTGGCGGTGCACGGCGACACGCCCATCGCCCGGGCCGTCCTCGCCCTGAGCAGCCCGCTCGGCTACCACGCCGCTCCCTTCGGGACCACGACCCTCGACGGGGCGGCGGCGGTGGTGGTGGCCTCCCACGGCCGCGGCGAGGAGGACGTGCTGGCCGCCGCGCTGGCCGCCGGCGTGCCGTACGTCGGGCTGGTGGCCAGTCGCAAGCGGGGCGAGTCGGTGCTGGCGGCGCTGACCCTGGAGGACGGAGGCGGGGCGGATCGGGCGCGGGTGCACATGCCGGCCGGTCTCGACATCGGCGCCCGCACGGCCGAGGAGGTGGCCTTGTCGATCCTGGCGGAGATCGTCGCCTGCCGTCCGAGGCCGTCGGGCCGGCCGGTCGCCGCCGACGCCGGAGTGGCCGGCGCCGCCGCGCCGGGCACGGCGCTGGATCCGGTCTGCGGCATGACGGTGGCCACGGTCGAGACGTCGCTCCATCTCGACGACGACGGGGTGCGCCACTGGTTCTGCGGCAGCGGCTGCCTCCGCGCCTTCGCCGACGCGCCGACGGCCTATCCCGTACCGGTCAGGCATGGCTGACGTTCCCGAACTCGTGCCCGACGTTCCCGCCCTGCGGGGGCGCCTCGACGACGCCGGCTACATCGCCGACGACGGTCTGGCCACCGCCCTGTTCTGCGCCGTGCGGCTACCCCAGGCGTTGCTCCTCGAAGGCGAGCCGGGGGTTGGGAAGACGGAGGCGGCCAAGGCGCTGGCCGAGGCCCTCGGCACCGACCTCATCCGCCTCCAGTGCTACGAGGGGATCGACGCCGCCCAGGCGCTCTACGAATGGAACTACGCGCGGCAACTCATCGCCATCAGGGCCATGGACGCCGCCGACGCGGGCGCCGGAGTCACCGATCTGTTCGG
>JAUZEX010000387.1 GCA_030838815.1 Actinomycetota bacterium | reverse complement strand
AGTCGGTCAACGTTGCCCTGCTCCTGGCCGAGCGGGCCGTGTTCCTGGAGAAGGGCGAGGTCCGCTTCCGGGGCCGGACGGCCGACCTCCTCGACCGGCCCGACCTCCTCCGTTCGGTCTTCATCGGGGCCCGCCCGACCCCGGCGGTGGACGACGGCCAGGTCGACGACGGCCAGGTCCATGAGGGCCGGGAGTCGGCCCGCCATGGTGTCCGGCTCACCTGTCAGGGGATCGTGCGCCGCTTCGGCGGGCTCACCGCCCTGGACGGCGTCGACCTCGATGTCGCTCCGGGCCGCGCCGTCGGGATCATCGGGCACAACGGCGCCGGCAAGACGACGCTGTTCGACGTCATCTCCGGCTTCCTCGCCCCCGACGCCGGTCGGGTCTCGGTCGGCGGCGTCGACGTGACCGGCGCCGCGCCCCACCGGAGGGCGGTGGCCGGCCTCGGCCGGTCGTTCCAGGAGGCCCGGCTGTTCCCGTCCTTGACGGTGGCCGAGACCGTGGCCGTGGCCCTGGAACGGCACCTGCCCAACCGCGACACCCTGGCCGCCGCCCTCGCCCTTCCGGCGTCGACCGTCATGGAGGCGGCGGTGGCGGAACGGGTCGACGAGCTCCTCGCCCTTCTCGGTCTGACCGGGTACCGCCACCACCGCACCGGCGACCTGTCGACCGGCACCCGGCGCGTCGTCGAGCTGGCCTGCGTGCTGGCCCAGGACCCGGCCGTGCTGCTGCTCGACGAGCCGTCGGCCGGCGTGGCCCAGCGGGAGACGGAGGCGCTGGCTCCGCTGCTGCGCCGCGTCCGGGCCGCCACCGGCTGCTCGCTGGTCATCATCGAGCACGACATGGGCCTCATCGCCTCCGTGTGCGACGAGCTGGTGGCCCTGGAGTTCGGCTCGGTCATCGCCCGGGGTACGCCGGCCGAAGTGCTGGCCCATCCGAGGGTCATCTCCTCGTACCTCGGGTCCGACGAGACAGTCTTTTCGGGGGACACCCCAGGACCCCCGGGGATTCGGCGCTCGGGGAGGTCGGGTGGCTCGTCCTATGCCGCCGTCGCGGCAGACTGACCGCATGCCCGATCCCCCCGTCCGCAAGCGGCTGACGCGCCAGGAGAGCCAGGCCCGCACCCGTGAGCTGCTGCTGGAGGTGGCGGCCACCGAGTTTCTGGCCCACGGCTATTCCGGCACGTCGCTGGAGCGGGTGGCGGAGGCGGCCGGTTTCTCGAAGGGCGCCGTCTACGGCAACTTCGCCGGCAAGGAGGAGCTGTGCCTGGCCGTCCTCGAGAACCACTTCTTCGGTCAGCTCCAGATCTTCGTGGCGGACTTCGCCGCCGGCGGCGACACCATCGAGGACCGGTTGGCCGTCCTGGAGCGGTGGTGGGACATCCTGCTCGCCGACGACGAGTGGCAGCTGCTGGCGATGGAGTTCGCCGTCCAGACCCGGCGCAATCCGAAGATCCAGGAACAGCTGGCCCAGCGGGAGAAGATGGTCCGGACCGCCGTCACCGCCCTCCTCTCGCAGCAGATCCGCCAGCTCGGCGTGACCCCCGTCCTGCCTCCCGACCAGCTCGGAATCGTCCTCGTGGCCGTCGTCGGCGGCATTGCCGTGCAGCGGCTCGTCGACCCGTCCATCCCCGCCAGCCTGCTCACCGATGCGGTGCGGGCACTGTTCCGAGCGCCCCGACCGGAAGGGGAATCCTCATGAGCCGTCCCCGTGCCACCGGGTGGCGTCGCCACGATCCCGGTCACCGCATCGCAAAAGTGAGGCTGACGACGGCGGTGACGTCCTTGTCGATGGTCGAGGTGTCGTAGACGCCTTCACTGCTGGTGTCGGTGGCGTTGGGGGCGGTGATCTGGAAGACACCGGCGCTGACGCCCTGGAGCTTGCCGAGGCGGCCGCCGGCGGCGGCCACGAGCCGGTCACCCCGGGTTCTGGCGTCCCGGCTGGCCTCGGCCAGGAGATCCGGCCGGAGCTGCGGCAGCTGGGCGTAGAGATACTCGGGCGGCTGCGCCGTCAACGGAATCCCTTCGCCGAGGAGCGTGCTGCTCTTCTGGACGATGTCGGTGATCTCCTTGACCCGGGACGACCGCACCTCGAAGCTCCGGGAGAGCTTGTATCCGCCCACCTTCCCGCTGTCGGCCCGGCCGTCGGGTGTCAGCTGGGGGATCGTCTCCGTGCTGATGGGGTTCAGCCGCACTTCGGCGTCGGTGGCGCCGGCCCCCCGGAGGAAGGACTGCACCCGCCCGACCCACGCCGCCAACTCCTTCGAGGCCTCGGCCGGCGTCGGCTGCGTGCTGGTCAGCGACGCCCGCCACACGACCGTGTCCGACGTGATCGTCTTGCGGGCCGACCCTGTCACGGTGATCGCCTGCTGGCCGCTCCGGGCCCGCAGCCCGTCCCGGAGTGCGCCCGCGCCGACCGTCAGGCCGCCCGCCAGGACGACCAGGCCCAGGAACAGCTGCGGGAAACGTCCCGCCCGGTTGAGCCTCTCAGTCACCGTCGCCCGCCCGTCCGAAGCCGATCGTGGCCATGTCCATTCCCTCTCCGTTCCGAACCTGTCACTCTGGAAGAGATCATCCCGGTGCGGCGGGGTCCGCCGGAATGGCCGGGTGACGTGAAACCTCTGGGCCGGTCGGCGAGTCTTTCCTCACCACCGGGACAGGTCAGCGGGACAGGTCGGCGGGACAGGTCGGATCAGCAGGGGGACGGGCGTGGCGCTGGGAGGGTTCGTCGAAGTCCGGGGGCCGCAGGGCACCCGCCTGGTCGAGTTGACCAACGACCGGTCGTCACTCGGCCGGGCGACGACCAACGACGTCGTCGTGCTGCTCGACGCGACGGTGTCACGGCTCCATGCCGTGATCGAGCGCTACCCGACCGGCTTCTGCGTCCGCGACCTCGGGTCGGCCAACGGCACCTTCGTCAACGGCGAACCGGTCCGGGGCGAGACCAGGCTGCGGACGGGCGACGAGCTCCGCCTCGGTAACAGCCGGCTCACCTTCTTCGCCGTCGGCGACGACGAGAGTGAGATCACCGCCGTGGCCGACGGGCCGCCGGTGCTGACCCGCCGGGAGCGGGAGCTCCTCCTCGCGCTGTGCCGCCCGTTGCTGGAGGGCGCGGCCTTCGCCCCGCCGGCCGGGATCCGGCAGATGGCCACCGAGCTGTTCGTGTCCGAGGCGGCGGTCAAGTTCCACCTCGCCAACCTCTACGACAAGTTCGGCCTGGAAGAGCC
>JAUZEX010000353.1 GCA_030838815.1 Actinomycetota bacterium | reverse complement strand
CGATCAGCTGGACCGGGCGACCGCAGTTCCCACCTCGACGTTTGACGGAGGCGGCCCAAATCTGGACGGCGACGGGGAAACCGGCCTGGGAGGAGCCCCCGGCGCCCGAATAGTTGCCGACGTTGCCGACGACGATCGGCCCCGACTCGCTGGTGGTGCAGGCTCCACCGGTCCCTCCTCCCGCCGGCGTGCCGGGGGCGCCAGGCGGGGGCAGCGCGCCGGCACCGGGGGCGGCCGACGGATTCCGGGTGGCGGGGTACGTGCCCGGCTTCGCCCCGATGGCCGCCACGTTCGCGGCCGGCGGCCTGACAGCCGCTGATGCCGTCGAGGACGTACCGGCGGGAGAAGGCCGCCCCGCTGGCGGCCGGGTCGCGGTCGTTGCGCCTGCGGTCGCTCCCGGCGTGGACTCCGCCGACCCGAGCCCCGGGGGTCCGGGGGTGGCCCCCGAAGAGTCAGCCCGGCCGGCAACCGACGTCGTGACTCCGGAGCGGGCGAGGACCTCGGCTTCGGTCAGGTTGGACCCACAACCGGCCGTCGCCAGCGCCAGCGCGACAATGGCGGCGCCCAGTTGTGATCGGCGGATCGGAAGCATGAGCAGTCCTCCCTAAGCGCGTGTGCCGGCCGCGAGGTAGGCGGCAGCCAGCGCAGCGGCATCGAGTTCGACGGGTTCGCCCTGGAAGGCGATGCGTCCCCGGTCCATGACGTAGACCAGGTCGGACATGGCGAGCGCCAGGTGCACGAACTGCTCGACGAGCAGCAGGGCGGACCCACGCTCGGCGAGCCGGCGCAGAGCAGCGAAGATCTCATCGACGACGCGGGGGGCGAGGCCCATCGACACCTCGTCGAGCAGGATGTACCGGGGCGCTCGGAGGAAGGCCCGGGCCAGGGCAAGCATCTGCTGCTCGCCGCCGCTCAGCGTGCCCGCCGCCTGATCGAGCCTGCGGCCCAGCACCGGGAAGGCGTCGGCGGCCCGCTCGACGTAATCTGGCATCCCGGGAGGAGCGAGGAGCCGGAGGTTCTCCCCCACCGTCATGGCCGGGAACACCGCTCGCCCTTCGGGGACGTGGCAGACGCCGGCCGCCACCAGATCGTGGGGCGCCGCGCCGGTACGATCGGCGCCGTCGACCGTCACCGTGCCCGCCGAGGGCGACAGGAGCCCGGAGCAGGCCCGGAGCAGCGTCGTCTTGCCCGAGCCGTTCGGGCCGAGCAGGGCCACGACGTGACCGGCCGGCACCACGAGGTCGACACCGCGCAGAACCGTCGTCGCCCCGTACCCGGCGACCAGGCCGCTCACGGTCAGGCTCATGCCAAGGCCCCCAGGTAGGCGGCCTGGACGGCGGCCGAGCCTTGCGTCTCCTCGGGCGTCCCCTGAAAGATCGGGCGGCCGAAGTCGATCACGTGGAGCCAGGCGCACACCGACATGACCAGCCGCATGTCGTGCTCGACCAGGAGAATCCCGACGCCCCGTTGGGCGACGAGCTGCCCGAGCACACGGCCGAACTCGTCCGTCTCATTGAGGTCGAGGCCCGAGGAGGGTTCGTCGAGCAGCAACAGTGAGAACCCTCCGGCGACGACGCGGGCCAGCTCGACGAGGCGCCGCTGCCCGGTGGACAGATCGGCGACGTCGACATCGGCCAGCTGGGCGATGCCGCACAGGGCGAGGGCTTCCTCGGCGGCCGCGGCGATCGCCCTCCGGTCCCGTCGGGGCTGGTGAAGGTGACGCCACGGGTTGCCACCGGCCATCAGCGCCTCCCGGCCGAGGGCGACGTTCGTGCCGACGGAGGACGACTCGAACAGCTTCATCCGCTGGAACGTCCGGCCGAGCCCGAGCCGGGCGCGCTGCTGGGGAGCGGCGGCGGTGATGTCGTGGCCGTCGAGGATCACCATGCCCTCCGACGGGCGGATCAAACCGGTGCAGGCGTTGAAGGTCGTGGTCTTGCCGGCGCCGTTGGGGCCGATCAGCCCGGTGATCCGACCCCGCGGCACATCGAGATCGAGGCCGTCGACCGCCACGGCACCGCCGAAGCGCACGGTCAGCCCGCGCACCGCCAGCCCAGCGCCGTACCCGGCCCGCTCAGGCATGAACGGTCGCCTCCGCCGCGGACACGGCCGGCCTCCGGAGCCGGGCCGCCACCGGCGAGTACCGGATGCGTGCCTCGTCCACCGGCCGCCGCAGCTCGAGCCGGCGGCCGAGCGCGCCGGACCCCACCGACGCGAAGAGGGCGGCCGATCCGAATCCGATCGTGAGGTACTGGGCCATGTTCGGTGAGGAGAAGAACGACGGCGCCACGACCATGGCCAGCGCGGCGACGACCGGGGCCCGGAGAGGGTGCCGGCCCGCCAGGGCCAGCACCGCGACCCACAGCAGGCTGTTGAACGACACCAGGGCGGTCGGGCTCACGCCTGAGGCCGACACGGATCCGACCACCCCGACGGACAGGGCGCCGCCCAGGGCCGCCATCGCCGCCGCCAGGCAGAAGACGAGGACGAGCGTCACGTTTGGGCTGCAGCCGAACGTGGCCAGGGCCACCGGTTCGTCGGCGACGGCATTGAGGAGCCGTCCGAGCCGTGTGCGGCGGACCACGACGACCAGGGCCAGGGCCAGGGCGGCAAGGGCGGCGCAGAGCCAGAAGTACCGGGCGTCGCTGTCGAGACCGAACAGGCGGGGCCGGGAACCGAAGCGCTGCCCGAGGTCGCCGAACATGACCGGCCGGGAGTAGACCATCTGCTCGACGAGGACGCCGAAGCCGAGCGTGGCCAGCGCCAGGTACAACCCGGAGACCCGGATGGCCGGCACGGCCACCACCGCCCCGAGGGGAACCGCCACGAGGACGGCGCCGAGCACTCCGACCCCCCAGGGCAGTCCGGCACCGCGGGTGAGGTGGGCGAAGGTGGTGGCGCCGACGGCGACGAACGCGGCGTGGGCCAGCGAGACCTGGCCGGAGATCTCCACCAGCAGGTACAACGAGGCGAAGATCGTCACGAACACCGCGCCCTGGATGAGGACCGGTGCCCGGGACGGAGCGAGGAACGGAATGGCGACGACCGCGGCGAGGGCGCCGAGCGCCACCGCCACCCGAACGGTGAACGGCCACGGCCGCAACCGCCGGGCGGGGCGGGTGACACCGAAGGTGGGGAACCGCCTTCCCGCCACGAGGAGAAGGGCGAACAGCACCAGGAACGAGAAGGACTGGTCGAGGCCCGGCAGCGCGTCGATCAGCGGGACGGCCCCCCGGACGGCAGGGGCCCGGAGCAGGTACTGCCCGACGCCGATGGCCACGCCGCCCCAGAAGGCGAGCCGGACATTGTCGAAGCGCCCGACGGCCGCCGCCCCGAAGGCCTGGACCACGAGCAGCGTCAGGAGCACCGCGTCGAGCCCCACGGTGGGGGCCAACAGCAACCCACTCAGCCCGGCGAACGATGCGCCGAGCATCCAGGAGAGCGCCCGGACACGGGCCGGCACTCCGCCGGCCAGGTCGAGCAGCGGACCGTTGTCGACCACGGCCCGCATCTCGAGCCCCAGCCGCGTCCGGCGGAACAACGCACCCAGCCCGGCCAGCGCCAACACGGCCAGCCCGATCGTGATGAGCTGGTCGAGACCCACGATGGTCCCGCCGATGTCGAAGGACCGGGTCGGCAGCGGCGTGTCGAACGGGATCGGCACGATGCCGTAGCGCAGCTGGACCGCACCCTGAACCACCAGCAGCACGCCGACCGTGGCCACCACGCGCTGCACGGTCGGGGCCCCGGACAGCCGGGCCGCCATCGCCGCCAGCCCGAGCCCGAGCACCGGCGCAGCCACGAAGACCGACAGGACAAGGGCGATCGGCCAGGGGAGGCCGCGGAGGTGGCGGAGGTCGTAGAAGAGAAAGGCGGTCGCCGCCCCCACCGCGCCATGGGCGAAGTTGAAGATCCCCGATGTCTTGTAGGTGAGGACGAGTCCGGTGGCGGCCAGGCCGTAGAGGGCGCCGACGACCACTCCGGCCACGATGAACGGGGCGATGCTCATGGTCGATACACCGGGCTCATGGTCGATACACCGGGCTCATGGTCGGCACACCGGACAGGGCCGGAGCCGACGTGCGGTGATGGCACCGGGGGCCAGCGCCTCGGCGTTCTTCCCACCGACGAGGGCACAGGCCGGGTGGTGGACCAGCGTCCCCGCCGGAAGCGCCACCGCCGGGGAGGCCGGGGCCGGAAGTGGATTCAGGGGCCAAAGCCGATTCAGGGGCCGGGCGGCCGGAGCGGGACTGGACCGATCGGCGCCGGTCGAGGTCAGCGCGATGCCGGACAGCCACCTGCGGCCGGTCACCACGGCCCGGTAGGTGGCGACAATGTGACCCAGGTCGGCGGCGATGGCCACCACCGCGGCCAGTGCGGCGAGCTCGAGGCCTCCGACCTGGCGGGCCAGGACCGCCTCGTTGCGGACGGAGACGTACGCCGCTCCGAGGAGGACGCCCGCCAGGAGATTGGCGCCAGCGGTGGCCACGGTGAGCCGGCCCTGCGCCGGACCCACGGGCCGCCCCTCAGCGGGGCGACTCATCGGCGACGTGCCGGCGGATCTCGTCGATGGCCCGCCACTCGTCCCGGAGATCGGCCGATACCCAGAACGTCGCGCCGAGGCCGACCAGCACGACGGCCCCGATTCCGCCGCTCACGACGTAGGGCACCTGGAGCGCGGTCAACGCCTGGTGGCGCACCCCGACCCAGCCCGCCAGGAGGCAGGCCCCGCTGGCCAGGAACAAGCCGACCGCCAGCGCCCGATCCCACTGCGCCCGGAGCCAATGCAACGCATTCACGAACGTGTCCTCCTCTGTCCGGTGAGGCGGCGGAACGACCCGGCGACCGCGACGGCGACGAAGACGCTCAGGATCAGGAACGGATAGACGCCGGCCAGCCGGACCCTGAGCCCTTCGGCGTTGATCGCCTCCGGACCGAGGGCGGCCTGGGACTCCCCACCGGTTGGCGACACAGGAGGCGGCACCGCCGGGGGGGCGGGCGACCCGTCCGGGATCGGCACCTCACCGCCGCCTGGAGGCGGCCCCGCCGCCGTCCCCGGCTGAGCCGGGCCCGGGCCCGGTTCGGAGCCGACCACCGCCGTTGGGCCGGCCGCCGCGGTCGACGGCCGAAGTGGCCCGTCCGGCACCGACGTCGTCGGATCGACGAACGCCGCACCGGGGAGCGCCCGATTGTCGACGGTGGCCAGGTTTCCGCCGAGGGTGATCGTCGCCACGAAAGCGTCGACGCCGGACGCCACCGCCGGCGGCGGCGCCTGGACGAGGCGCACCTCGAGGCCGCCGGCCTGCACCCCGCCGGGGACCTTCCGCTCCGGGAAGACGGAGAGTTCGACCCCCCTCTCCTTCAGGGCTCCGAGCAGGGCCGTGAGGCCGCTGTCGGGGGCCACCGGGGCGGCCGGGCGACCGCCCAGCACCAGACCGTGCGGGCCGACCGAAACCGCGGTACCAAGAACCTGCAGGCCCGCCACTTCGAACAGACTCGTCGTCTGCAACTGGCCCGACGGCTCCTGGCGGGCGGCGGCGAAGCTGTGCACACCGCTGACCTGGACCAGCTTCCCCAGCCGGAGCGAACCGAAGCGGGTCTCGGCGCTGGCCGACGCCTCCAGCGTGGA
>JAUZEX010000349.1 GCA_030838815.1 Actinomycetota bacterium | reverse complement strand
ACGGGCGGTGTCGATGACCGACACCGTGTCGCTGTCGCTGTCGGCGACGTAGAGCTCGTGCCCCCTGGGGTTCAGGGTCATGGCGCTCGGATGGGTTCCCACCGCCACCGTGGCCCGGACACGGCCGCCGGCGACGTCGACGACGCTGACGCTGTCGCCGCCCCAGTTCGTGACCCACGCCGTGCGCCCGTCGGCGGCCAGGACGACGTCGTAGGGCCGGTGCCCGACCGCCACCTCGGTGGCCGGCCCGCCGTCGAGGGGGACGATCCGCAGCGAGTCGGCCAGGTTCTCCGCCACGCCCAGCACGGTGCCGTCGGCCGATACGGCCAGCCCGGCGGGGAAGCGGGTGGAGGAGGGCGAGCCGCCGGAGAGCGAGATCGCGGCCCGTTCCACGAGCCCGGCGCCCTGGGCGCCGTAGACGTGGACCACGTCTTCACCGCCCCCGGAGGCGTAGGCGACGGAGCCGTCGCGTCGCCAGGCGACCCCGACGAACAAGGCGTGGGGCGACGGGTACGGGAACCGCTGGCGCACCCCGCCAGAGGTATCGACGACGGACAGGTTCTGCGTCGCCTTCCCGCCATCGCTCACGAGCAGGGTGTGACCGTCGGGACTGAGCCCGAGGCCGAGCGGTCGTCCGCCGACCGTGACCTGGCGACCGGCCGGATGGACCCGCCACCCGACCGTGGTCACGGCCGACCCGCCCCCGGACGGGCCCGCCACCGGCGGCCCCGCCGCCCGCGATGCCACCATGCCAATGAGGGACACGGCGAGGACGGCTCCCGCCAGCACGACGCGACGACCCGGCATGCCCCGGAACCGTAGGGGCGGGACCGGTCAGCCGAGTAACGGTTCGTCGACATGCAGCTATCGATTCGCTGCCAGTCGCCCATCGGGGTTGACGCCCAGGGCGTCGCCGCCGTCACAGTCGCCAATTCGGACCAGGGTTAGCTTCGCCGCAGGAAGAGGAGGAGCGCATGAGCGTGATGGTGGTGGATCAATGGGTGCTCGACCTGTTCGGTGCTATCGACTCGATGGACGCACCGGCGGTGGCCAGGGCCTTCGCACCGGACGGTAGTTTCCGTTTCGGGAACACTGAACCGGTCGTCGGCCGGGAACACGTCGAGCAGAGCATGTCCGGGTTCTTCTCGATGATCGCGGGGCTGAGGCACGAGGTCACCGGCGTGTGGTCGGGCCGGAGCGAAGGCGACGAGGTGACGAGCGTCGAGGCGGAGGTCACCTACACGCGGAAGGACGGCACGCACACCGAGGCGCTCCCCGTCACCAGCACCATCCGCATGGACGGCGACCGGATCAAGGACTACAGGATCTTCATGGACATCTCTCCCCTCTTCGCCCTCTAGCCCAGGGCGTGTCACCGCCGCCCGTCCGGGGGATACCTCCCGGGAGGGAGGCGAGCGCAAGATGTCGACAACTTCAGGATCATCCCCGTCGGAGGGCGCGCCCGGCGAGCGGCGGGTCGTACTCGTGTCGAACCGGGGGCCGGTGCAGTACGGGCGCGAGGGCGGCCAGCGGACCACCAGCCGGGGTGCGGGCGGGCTCGTCACGGCGCTGTCGGGCCTGGGCCGTCACCTCGATCAGGGCGTGTGGATCTGCGCCGCCATGAGCGACGAGGACGTGGCCGTGGCCCACGAGTCGCCGAACGGGGTGTGCCCGCCGGAGCTCGGGGACGGCGACCTGCGGGTGCGGCTCGTCGCCCTCGACCCCGGGGCGCAGGACGCCTTCTACACCGTGATCGCCAACCCGCTGCTGTGGTTCGTGCAGCATCACCTCTACGACCTGATGACGGCGCCCAACATCACCCGGCACGAGACCCGGGCCTTCGAGAGCGGCTATGCCGCGGTCAACCGGCATTTCGCCGACGTCGTCGCCGAAGAGGTCGAGGCGGCAGGCGGCGACACCATCGTGCCGAGACCCATCGTGATGGTGCACGACTACCACTTCTACCTGCTCCCCGAGCTGGTGCGGGCCCGCTGCCCGCAGGTGTTCCTTCACCACTTCGTGCACATCCCCTGGCCGCAGCCCGACTCCTGGCGGGTGCTGCCCCCGCCCATGCGGGACGCCGTCTTCCGGGGGATGCTCGGCAACGACGTCGTCGGGTTCCACACCGAGCACTACGCCCGGAACTTCCTTCTCGGCTGCCAGGAGCTGCTTGGCCTTCCCGTCGACCTGTCGGCCATGGAGGTGCTCGTGGACGGGCGGGTCGTGCGGGCCCGGTGGTATCCGATCTCGATCGACCCCGAGGCGTTCGAGACGCTGGCCCGGTCGCCGGCCGTGCTGGGCTACGAACACGAGCTGCTCGCCCGCCGCCGGGACCACCTCATCCTGCGGGTCGACCGGACCGACCCGAGCAAGAACATCGTCCGTGGCTTCCTGGCCTTCGACCTCCTCCTCCAGGACCATCCCGAGCTGGCCGAGCGGATCACGTTCCTGGCCCTTCTCCAGCCCAGCCGGCAGGACGTCGCCGAGTACGCCGCCTACATGGAGCGCATCCGCCACACCGTCGACGAGGTGAACGCCAAGCACGGCACGAGCGACTGGCAGCCGATCGAGCTGCACCTCGAGAACAACCTCGACCTGGCCGTGGCCGCCTACAAGCAGTTTGACGTGCTCATGGTCAATGCCATCTTCGATGGCATGAACCTGGTGGCCAAGGAGTCGATCGTCGTCAACGAGCGGGACGGTGTCCTCGCCCTGTCGGAGAACACCGGCGCCCACGAGGAGCTCGGCGCCTTCGCCGTCACGCTGCACCCGTTCGACCTCCAGCAGCAGGCCGACGCGCTGTACGACGCCCTCACCATGCCCGCCGCCGAACGGCGGGACCGGCGGGAGGCCTGCGCCCGGGTGGTCCGCCAGAACGACGTGGCCAAGTGGCTCCAGGCGCAGCTGGCCGACATCGACCGGCCGGCGGAACGGTGACCATGCCGCCACGCCGACCGGGAAGCCACCGGGGAGCACGGCGCGCCACCGCCCTGGCGTCCCGGCTGACACCGTTGGCCGAGGATCCGTCCCGCTCGGTGGTGATCGTGGACTTCGACGGCACTCTGGCCCCGATCGTCGCCGACCCGCCGGCCGCCGCTCCCCTGCCCCACGCCGGCGCCGTCCTGGCCCGCCTCGTCGGCCGGATCGGGCGGGTGGCGGTCGTGAGCGGCCGGCCCGTCGCCTTCCTCCGGGACGCGCTCCCGGTCGACGGTCTGGCGCTGTTCGGGCACTACGGCGTCGAACGGCTCGACGGCGATGCGGTCACCACCGTGGCCGAGGCCCGGCCCTGGGCGGAGGCCGTCCGCACTGCGGTAGCCGAGGCCGAGGTGGCAGCCGAGCCCGACGCCGAGCTCGCCGGCCTGTTCGTGGAACGCAAGGGCAGCCTCGCCGTCGCCCTGCACTGGCGCCGGCATCCGGACCTCGGACCGGCCGCCGTCCGCCTGGGCCGGCGCCTGGCCGCCGCCCACCAGCTCCGGCTCGATCCGGGGCGCCAGACGCTGGAGCTCCGCCCTCCGCTCGACGTCGACAAGGGGAGCCCGGTGGCAGAGCTGGCCACCGGCGCTCACGCCGCCCTGGTCATGGGCGACGACCGGGGCGACCTCGCCGCCTTCGCCGCCGCCGGCCGGTTGGTGAAGGAAGGCCGCCTCGGCCACCTGCTGCGGGTGGCCGTCCGCTCCTCCGAGACCCCGGCCGAGTTGCTCCACCACGCCGACCTGGCGGTTGACGGCGCGCCGGGCGCGCTCGACCTGCTCGCAGAACTGGCCGGCCTCCTCGACGGGTGACGTTCAACCGCAGGCTTGGCGGGGCCCACCCCGGCGGTGGGCGA
>JAUZEX010000329.1 GCA_030838815.1 Actinomycetota bacterium | reverse complement strand
CCGGATCAGCTGGCGGCGGTGGCCCATCCCGGGGGGCCGGCCCGGATCATCGCTCCGGCGGGTTCGGGCAAGACCCGGGTGCTGACCGAGCGCATCCGGCATCTGCTCCTCGACCGGGGCCACGAGCCGGGCCTCGTGACGGCCGTGGCCTACAACGTGCTGGCCGCCGAACAGCTCCGGGAGCGCACGGCCGGGTTCCGGCCCACCATCCGGACGCTCAACTCGCTGGGGCTCAACGTGTGCTCCCGCCGCGGTGACTGGCGCATCGCCGACGAGCCGTTCTGCCGGGAGGTGCTGTCGGGGCTGGTGAAGACCACCCGCAAGGTCGGCACCGACCCGCTGGCGGCGTACCTCGATGCTCTGGCCACGATCCGTCTCGGCCTCGTCCCGCCGGAGAAGGCCGAGGACCTCCATCCCGACGCCGCCGGTATCGCCGCTGCTTTCCCCGCCTACCGCGACGTGCTCCACGGCGCCGGCCGGCTCGACTTCGACGAGCAGATCTACCTGGCGGTTCAGCTGCTCCTCGGCGATCCCGATCTCCGGGCCGAGGTCCGGGCCGAGGCCCGCACGCTGCTGGTCGACGAGTTCCAGGACCTCACGCCGGCCCATCTCCTGCTCATCCGGCTCGTGGCCGGCCCGGCCGCCGACGTGTTCGGCGTCGGCGACGACGACCAGGTGATCTATGGCTACGCCGGTGCCGACCCGGGCTTCCTCATCGACTACCGCCGCTACTTCCCGGGAGCCGCCACCTACGACCTCCAGGTCAACTACCGCTGCCCGCCGGCGGTGGTCGACGCCGCCCGCACCCTCCTCGGCCACAACCGCCGCCGCATCGACAAGACGATCCACGCCGCCCCCGAACGGGCCTCCGATCTCGGCACGGATCGTGCCGAAAAAGCGGGACGATCCGTTCCGAGAACGGAGCCGGACGCGGCCGAGGCGCCGGCCAGCCGGTCGCCCGCACCCGGAACGAGATCGGGGCTCGTCGTCCAGGCCGTGGCCTCCGACGAGATGGGGCCCGCCACGGTGGAGATCGTGCGCCGGTGGGCCGACGAGGGGGTCGGCTTCGGGGACATGGCCGTGCTCACCCGGGTCAACTCCTCGTTGCTACCCGTCCAGCTCCTGCTCGCCCAGGCCGGCATCCCGTACCGGGCCGCGGTCGGGCCCTGGATCCTGGAGCGGGCCGGCACGGCTGCCGCCCTCGCTTACCTGCGCATCGCCGCCGACCCGACCCGGATCGCACGGGCCGACCTCCGGGCCACCGTGCGGCGCCCGTCCCGCAAGATCTCGCCCAAGGCCATCGACATGCTGGCCCGGGACTCGACGACGTCGCTAGGGAAGATCCGGGGGCTGGCCGAGTGGCTGGCCGACAAGGACGCCTTCGTCAAAGACGTCGACCGGGTCGACGGCTACGCCTCCGACCTCGAAGCGCTGGCCCAGACGCTGGCCAAGCCGGACACCACCACGGCCGACCTGCTGCGCTTCATCCGCGACACCATCGGCCTGGGCGAGGCGATGGATACGCTCGACGCCAGCAAGGGCGCCCTCGACCGTTCCAGCAACGGCGACGACCTGGCCGCCCTGCTCCAGGTCGCGCCCCTCCACCCCGACCCCGCCACGTTCGAGACCTGGCTCCAGCAGTCACTCGCCGCCGGTGGGGGGCGCCGGTCCGGCGGGGCGGGCGATGGTGCCGCGGAACCGGGGGTGCACCTGGCCACCGTCCACCGGGTCAAGGGCCGGGAGTGGTCCAGCGTCGTCGTGTTCGGGGCCGACGCCGGGCTGTTTCCGCACCGGCTGTCCGACGACGTCGAGGAGGAGCGCCGCATCTTCCACGTCGGCATCACCCGGGCCCGGGAGGAGGCCGTCGTTCTGGCCGACGCCGCCGGGCCGTCACCGTTCGTCGACGAGCTCCACCGTCCGGCGCCCCCCCGTCCCCTCGACCCTGACGACCCCAACCCGTTCAAGAAGTTGGCGATGCCGCCGGCACCGGCGCCGGCGACCAAGGGCCGCAGCGCCGGCAAGGCGAAGGCGCCGGCCAACACCGAGCCGGGCTTCGCGGCCGTCGCCGGCGCCGAGATCACCCTGGCCGGCGGCCTCAAAGCGGTCATCAAGGACGTCCGGCGGGGCGAGGTGCGGGTCGAAACGGCCACCGGGTCGACGGTCGTGAGTTACGGCAGCGCCATCAAGGCCGACGGCCGCAACGTTCGGCTCGTTCCCCCCGCCGAGCGGGTGGCGGCCGGCATCGCCGCCCTCAAGGCGTGGCGGACCGCCCTGGCCAAGAAGGAGGGGAAGCCGCCCTACGTGTACCTGTCCGACGCCCACATCACCGACATCGCCGAGCGCGACCCGGACACCGCCGATCGCCTGGCCCGCTGCAAGGGCATCGGCCCCGGCAAGCTGGAATCCTACGGCGACGCGATCCTCGCTCTGCTCGACGACCTCTGACGGGGATCGACCACAGATCTAGAGGTAGCCGGCCGACGCCTTCATCGGCTCGGCGGTCTCCTCGTCGGCCGAGGTGACCGGGGAAGCCTCGTCGGGGGGTCCGCCCGCGAACAGCGTCTCGCCGCCGTAGTGCTCGACCAGTTCCGGGCCGAGCCGCTCGGCGGCGCCGGCCAGCAGGTGGCAGGCGAAGTCGAGCTCGCGGGGGTCGAGCGTCTCGGCCACCAGTTCGGTGGCCAGAATCACGCTGCCGTCGAGGAAGAAGGCCCGCAGGCCTAAGCCGTTGCTGTTCAGCGAGTTGATGGTGTCGAGCAGCCCGACGCTCTTGGTCAAGCCGACGGCCACCGGCGACCAGATCCGCACCAGGACGGGCTGAAAGTCGACGACCTCGACCAGGAAACCGCTCGTCCCGACCCGCAGGCGGTACCGGCCGGCGTCGTCGGTGGCGATGACGGGTACGCCGAGCCATTCGCAGAGGAGCTTCTCGAGGTACGGCCGGATGATCTCGCTGCGCATCGCTCAGCCCCCTTGACGACGTATAGGGGCATATCGGCGCGCCGGCGGCCGGTCTTGAGCCCAGGGAGGGCCCGAGCGTCAGGCGTTGACGAGCTCGTAGCGGACGGGCTCGCCGGGGATCTCCCGGAGCAGGCCGCGGCGCTCCAGGGCCCGGATGTGGGCCATGGCCTCGGCCACCGCCGCCCGGCGCATGAAGCCCTCGATGCGGTCCCAGGAGCGGGACCACTTCATGCAGCCCGCCACCGCCCAGGCCGTGTCCCGCCCGGCGGCGACGGCGGCCAGGACTTCGGCGAACCGGCTCTCGTGGTGGTCGATCAGCTCGGTCAGCCGGGCGGAGAGGCCCACGAAGCGGTGCTCGTGCGCCGGCAGCACCTCGCCCGCGTCGTAGGGCATCAGCTTCTCGAGCGACCGCAGGAAGCTGCCCAGCGGGTCGTCGCCGGCCTGGGGGTGGAGCGAGATGTTCGGCGTGATCCGGGGCAGCACGTGGTCGCCGGTGAGCATCAGCCGGTTCCGGGGCTCCCAGAAGGCGAGGTGGCCGGGGGAGTGGCCCGGCGTCCAGATGGCCTGGAGGTCCCACCCGGGCACCTCCGGTTTATCGCCGTCCTCCAGGAGGACGTCGGGCTTCACCGTCGACACGAAAGCGAGGACGGGCATCGAGGCGTAGGTCAGCCCCTCCACCTCATCCGGCGGCGCCCCCCATCGCCGGAGCGTGGCCGCGACCCGGACCAGCAGGTCGTCGGTCTGCTCGTAGCGGTCGGGGATGAGGGCGGCGTCGGCGGGGTGGAGGCCGACCCAGGCGCCCGACGTCTCCCGCACGCGCCCGGCCAGGCCGTAGTGGTCGGGGTGGATGTGGGTGACCATCACGCCCCGCACATCGGCCACCGAGGCGCCGAGGGCGCTCAGCCCGGTCGCCAGCGTGTCGAAGGCGTCGTCGGTGTTCCAGCCGGCGTCGACGATGTAGACGCCGCCGTCGGTCTCGAAGGCGTAGACGAGGACGTAGCGGAGCGGGTTGTTGGGGATCGGGACGGGGATGCTCCACACCCCCGGCCGCACCTGCTCGACGGGGGGGAGCGGAGCCGTGGTCATAGGGAGGAGCTTTTCATGGGAAGCCGCGATCACTACGAATCGCCGGTTGTGAACGGTCTGCGTACGGGAGCAACAATCGTCGCCGGTGACCTCCTCGCCCGGCCCCCACAGCACCGACACCTACATCCACGGCCACTCCGACTCCGTGCTGCGCTCGCACCGGTGGCGCACGGCGGCCAACTCGGCCGGCTACCTGCTGCCCCACCTGGGGGACGGGCTGCGCCTGCTCGACGTCGGCTGCGGGCCCGGCACCCTGAGTGTCGACCTCGCCCGCCGCCTCGGGCCGACCGGCGCCGCGGTCGGGGTCGACCTCTCCGCCTCGGTGATCGCCGAGGCGACGGCCCATGCCGAAGCCGCCGCCGCCGGCAACGTGACGTTCCGGGCCGGGGACTTCCGGACGCTGGACGTGCCCGCCGGCTCGTTCGACGTCGTCCACGCCCATCAGGTGCTCCAGCATCTCCGGGACCCGGTCGGCGCTCTGGCCGCCATGGGCCGCCTCGCCCGGCCGGGCGGGATCGTGGCGGCGCGCGACGCCGACTATCCGGCGTTCCTGTGGACCCCGGCCGACCCCCGCCTCGAGCGCTGGAGGGAGATCTACATGGCGGTCAGCGACCGCAACGGCACCGCCGGCGACGCCGGCCGGTGGCTGCTGCGCTGGGCCCTCGACGCCGGCTTCACCGACGTGGCCTATTCCACTTCGACCTGGACGTTCGCCACCCCCGGCGACCGGGCCTGGTGGGGAGGGCTATGGGCCGAGCGGGTGGTCGCCTCGAGCCTGGCCGCTCAGGCCGAAGAGTACGGCGTCGCCACCAGGGGCGAGTTGGAGGACGTGGCGGGCGGCTGGCGGGACTGGGCCGCCGCACCTGACAGCACGTTCGTCGCCGTCCACGGCGAGATCATCGCCCGGGCCGGTCCTCCGAAGGACTAGCAGCGTCGTCGTCATCGTCGTCGTGGCCGCCGCCGTCGTCGCCGTGGTGGTCGGCCCAGTACGAATCGGCGGTGGCTTTCAGGTCCAGGATGGTGGCGGACGCCACCAGCTGCCGAAGGCGGGCCACCGCGGGATGGATCTGGGCAACTTCTTCAAGCACTTCGCCCGTGTCGTGCTCGCTCTGCATGCCGGCGCCTACCTTTTGAAGCGCGTGACCACAGTGGACGGGATGGTGTTACCCCATTCCCACAGCGCTCAATCCTTGACAAAAGCCCCAAACGCCGCGCTGGACCTGGTCAGCTTCCGGTAAGGAAAGAATCGGGTTCCAGATCGGTTGCCACCGGGCGGCGCCCGATACCCTTCCGCTGCGCCGAGACCCCCCGCTCGGGCCGGAAGGAGACCGCGATGCCGAAGGTTGAGCACGTCGGAATGTTCACCACGGTCGACGCCCTGGAGGATCCCGGTGTCTTCATCGGGCTCCTGGACCGCATCCAGGACGCCCCAGACGTGCAGGCCGCCCGGGCCGACGTGCTGGCCCGGCTCGACCTGCGGCCCGGCGAGACCGTCCTCGACCTCGGCTGCGGCACCGGCGACCACACCAGAGAGGTGGCGGCCCTCGTGGCGCCCGGCGGGAGCGTCGTCGGCGTCGACTTCAGCACCAGCATGATCACCGAGGCCACCGGCCGCCAGGCGTCGAGCCCGACGACCGCCACCTTCGAGCAGGGCGACGCCCAGCAGCTCCGCTTCGAGAGCAACACGTTCGACGCCTGCCGCACGGAGCGCATGCTGTGCCACGTGCCCGACTGCGATGCCGCCCTGCGGGAGATGGTGCGCGTCACCCGCCCCGGGGGCCGCATCGGCGTGATCGACGTCGACACCGCCGGCGTGTTGATCGACAACTCCGACCGGGCGATCACGGCCGCCTTCGCCGCCTCGATGACCGACGCCATCCAGAACCCATGGATCGGCCGCACCCTGCGCCGGCGCATGGGCGAGGCCGGCCTCGTCGACATCGACGTGCGGCCCCTGGTGCTCGAGATCGGCTACGGCGCCATCGAGCCGATGATCGACGCCCACGTCGCCCTGATGCAGCAGGCCGGGCTCAGCGCCGACGACGTCGACGCCTGGCGGCGGGAGCTGGAGTACTCCAACCTGGCCGGCACGTTCTTCATGGGGATGACGATGTTCGCCGCCACGGCCCGCAAGCCGTAAGCACGAGGTCAGCGGCGCCCGGCGCGCCGGCGCCGCACGGCCAACCCGACGGCGAATCCGCCCACCAGTACGACCGGCGCGACCCACAGCGCAATACCTGCTCGGTGGCGCTCCGGTGCGCCTGGAGCGGGCGCGGCGACGTCGGCCGCCGACGGGGCGGACGGCGGGCCAGAATTCGGATCGGCCGGTCCGGGTGCGGCGGCCGTCGCCGTCGTCTCCGTGTCCGATCCTGAGGCCGTCGTCGGCGGGCTCACACCCGAAGTGGTCAGGGTGGTTGCGGTGGGCGTGGGCGAGGTCGGGGTCGTCGCCTTCGGACGGGTGGTGATGGTCGGCTCCCGACTGGTCGTCGTCGTCGGGGGGTGGGCGGTGGTTGCGGTCGTGGCCGGTGACGGCGCCGGGGCCGATGCCACCCGTCCGGAGTTGGGGTCGGCCATGAGCGACGACGCGTCGACCGCCTCGAAGGCGCCGGCGGGGATGGTCTTCAGCTGGTCGAGGAGGGCGTTGTCCCAGCCTGGTTCCGACGTGCCGGTGAAGTACCAGTTGGAGCCGTTGTCGGCCAGGATGAGGCCGTGGCGCTGCATCCCCCGCAGGACCACCTGGGTGTCGGGCCGGAACGGGGAGAGATCGAACCCGGCTTTGAGGCGGAACCAGGCGCCCATCGGCGGAAGCGACGGGTTGGCGGCCGAGCCGGCCTGGTGGCGGGCCGGCCACAGGAAGCTCTTGTCGGTCTGAGCCGCGGTGAGGCGGATGGCGTGGTCGACATCGCCGGCCGCCACCTCCTCCCGCCGCAGCAGCCCGGGCAGGATCGGCAGGCCGGCGGCGTCGGCCGACGTCCAGCCCGAGGGGCGGAGGGCATTGCTGTTCAGGTCCCAGATAGCCCCCGACCCCG